>JAWOEG010000017.1:0-17085 GCA_046482875.1 Eubacteriales bacterium
GTAAACGATGTTTCTTATATTATATTAGATGTGATGGATGAGATGAAACTTCTCCAGCCAAGTTCTAATGTTCAGATAAGTGTTAAAAATCCTAAGAATTTTATAAAGAGAGCTTGTGAAGTATCTAGAGAAGGTTGGGGTCAACCTGCCTTTTATAATACTGAAGAATTAATTGAAGAACTTCTTCAAGCGGGTAAGGACATTAAAGATGCTAGATATGGTGGATCAAGCGGATGTGTTGAGACAGGGGCGCAGGGTAGAGAAGCTTATATACTTACAGGATACTTTAATACTCCAAAAATATTTGAAATTACATTAAACAACGGCTTTGATAAAAGAACTGGAAAACAGCTTGGTTTAAAAACCGGAGATCCTAGAGAATTTAAAACATACGAAGAACTGTTTGAAGCTTACAAAAAGCAATTGAAGCATTTTGTAGATATAAAAATAGAAGGTAATAATAAGATAGAAAGAATATTTGCAGAGCATATGCCATCACCATTTTTGTCTACAGTAGTAGATGACTGTATAAAAAAAGGAAAAGACTATAATGAAGGTGGAGCAAGATACAATACAAGATACCTCCAGATTGTTGGTATAGGAACCATAACGGATGCTCTTGCTGCAGTTAAGAAGAATGTGTTTGAAGATAAGAGATTTTCAATGGATGAACTTATGAAAGCTCTTAATGATAACTTTGAAGGTCATAGTAAAATAAGGAATTTAGTTTTGAATTACACACCTAAATACGGTAACGATGATGATTATGCAGACAATATAATGACGAAAACATTCAATACAATTAACGATATGATTACAGGTCGACGGACAGTTTTTGGGGGTACTTACAGAATAGATATGTTGCCAACTACATGTCATATTTATTTTGGAAAGGTAACAGGAGCTACATCCAATGGTAGATTAGCGGAAAAGCCTTTAACAGATGGTATATCTCCCGAAAAAGGAGCAGATAGAAATGGACCTACTGCTGTTATAAAATCTGCTTCTAAAATGGACCATGTAAGAACTGGAGGAACTTTACTTAACCAAAAATTTACTCCGGACGTACTAGAAGGAGAAGAGGGAATAGAAAATTTTTCCTCCTTTATAAAATCTTATTTTAAAATGGGAGGACACCATATACAGTTTAATGTAATACATAAAGATACTTTACTTGATGCACAGGCTAACCCAGATGAATATAAGGATTTAATAGTAAGGGTTGCAGGATATAGTGATCATTTTAATAATCTAGAGAAAGCACTTCAAGATGAAATAATTGAAAGAACGGAACAAGATATTTAGATGTAATTCCATCCATATAATAAATAAAAGGATAATCATTAATATGATTGTCCTTTTATGTTATAATGTAGATAATAAAATTAACAAAGAGGTATAAAATGAACTATGAAAAAATTATGGAAATTGTTGCAAATAACATTGATGACGGTATTTTTATAGTTAATAAAGAGGGAAAAGTAGTGTTTTACAATGAATCTGCAAATAACCAAGCAGGAGTAAGTGTTGATAATGCAGTAGGTAAACATATGCTTGAAATATTCCCGAAACTTACTGAGGATACTAGTACATTATTAAGAGTACTAAAGACTGGAAAACCTATAGTAGGTGATATATTAAGCTATTATAACTCTAACCTTAAAAAGGTTACTATTCTAAGTACTACATTACCTATATATGAAGAGGGTGAGGTAATTGGAGCAGTAGAAATAGCTAAGGATATGGGTGTTTACGGAGAATTTAACGAAAAGATAAAAAAAATAAAGGAAAATAAGGGAGTAAAGTCAGAGAACAAAGAAGTAAAATACAGCATAGATAGTATTATAGGAAATAGTGAAATAATAAAAGAAGTGAAAAATAAAATAAAAAAAATGGCGAATAGTAATGCACCGGTTATGATAACGGGAGAAACTGGAACTGGAAAAGAATTGGTAGTGCAGAGTATTCACAACTTTAGCGATAGATGTGATAAACCATTTATTGCACAAAACTGTGCAGCTATTCCTGTTACTTTACTTGAAAGCATACTTTTTGGTACAGCAGTTGGGAGTTTCACTGGTTCTAAAGATTCCCCTGGATTATTTGAATTAGCAGATGGAGGAACTTTGTTCCTGGATGAAATCAACTCTATGGATTTGCCCCTTCAAGCAAAATTGCTTAGGGTAATACAAGATAGTTGTGTTAGAAGAATCGGAGGAAAAGAAACACGAATAGTGAATGTTAGAATTATTACTGCCATGAATATTCCTCCTAACAAAGCTCTTGAAGAAGGAAAGCTAAGGGAAGACATGTTTTACAGATTGAATGTATTGGATATAAACCTACCTTCATTAAGAGAAAGAAAAGAAGATTTAAATATTTTGATTAATCATTTTATTAAAACCTACAATAAACAATTTCATAAAGATATAAAATCTATTAATCAGAAGGCTATGAATTTTTTTAAAGAATATCATTGGCCTGGAAATATTAGAGAACTAAAACACTCTATTGAACATGCTGTATTTATGAGTGAAGATAACGAAATAAAAATGGAAGATTTGCCTGAAAATTACAAAGGTATAGATTTAAAGAATCACAAGATAGAAAAAGAAGACAAGGAAGATTTTGTTATAGATAGACCTTTAAAAGAAATAGTTGATCACTATGAGAAGGATGTAATTATTCATGCTTTAGAAGAGAAGGAGTATTCTATTACTAAAGCTGCTAAACTTCTAGGAGTTCCTAGACAGACTCTTCACTATAAAATCAATAAGTTGGATATTACTATTAAAAAGACTATTGAGTAGAACAGTAATTGTTATAGCATTTTTCATATTAACCTATGTGTTCAGCAGTCGCTTTCTAACCAATCGATATTCTATCTCCTGGTAAAGCTTTGCATGAGATATGCAACTATTTTTTTGTAAATAAGCTAGGGCTTCAGTTGTCAGCACTCAGGATTTAGATATTAATTGATTGCAAATCATCAGACGCTACGTATTTTGGAAAATATGTAGAACCGTTTAAAGATAATTCGCAAACTCACTTCGTTCAAACAGTGCTCATAATACATCTTTTGCACTTGTTCTATATTTTCATCAAAATACTTCGAAGTCTTCTTCTTTTGCAATCAGTTTTATATCTAATTTCTTAAAAAATAAAAATTAAATTAGCATACTGAAATATTAGAATCTATGTTATGAAGATGACTTGGGAATAATCTGTAGGGAATACAGGATAAGCAAGAAAATTGCAAGAACGAAATGTTTGAGCGCAGCGAGTTTTGAAGTCCTAGCCCTATTTACTAGGTAAATAGTGGCAGGTCTCACACAACCTGACTTCCAAGAATCCGACTGGAAGGAAAGATGATTGGTGAAAGAAGTCTGTGAGAAGTTCTATTTTCGAGCGTTCCTCAATATTCCCCAGATTATGTACTGTCAGATGAATACATAGATTAATATAATATATATTTAATTTAAACAACGTCCTCCTTAACCTGTCTTGAGTAAACAACTCCAAACAACTTTTCCTTAACAGTTTCAAAAGTTGCATAAATAAGTGGTATTACGATATTAGTTAATAATGTGGCGGCTAGAATACCTCCGATTACTGTGATAGCCAGTGGAGAAAATCTTTCCGAACCTAAAGCCAGTTGAAGAGCTAAAGGCATCATTCCAACTACATCTGATAGAGCAGTCATCATTATAGGTCTAAATCTGGATCTAATTCCTTCTTCTACAGCATCATTTATAGATGCGCCTTTATTTCGTTCTGTATTTATAGAATCCACCAGAAGTATTGAGTTATTAACAACTGTACCGGCCAGTAATATAAGACCTAATAAAACGGGCATAGACATAAATTTTCCTGTTAATCCTAATGCTGGTGCAACTCCTATTACTACAAGAGGTATAGCCATCATTATAGTCAGTGGATGTGTAAAGGACTTAAATTGAGGTACCAGTAAAAGATAAACAAATATTACTGCCAATGAAAGTAGGAAAATCATATCTCCTATAGAATCTGTTAATGCTTCCTGCTCACCTGTAAATTCTACATTATATCCTTGAGGCAGAGGAATTTCTTCTACCCTTCCTTCAATATCACTGACTACATGGCTGAAAGCTCTGTTTTCAGTGTACCCCAGAATATTTACTGAATACTCCATATTTTCTCTTTCTATTATATTTGATCTTGTTTCAATATCAACCTCACCAATATCTTTAAGAGGAAGGGAAACACCTAAAGAACTTATAATTGTCTTGTTCATCAATTTATCTTCATTTATATTAGATGTATCGTATGAAACATTTATATCTACAGAGGTATTATCTATGTTTATGCTTCCTGCATCTCCACCTTCAACTTTCATATAAAGTTGTTTTGCAACATCGGCACTTGTTAAACCGAGTTCCTTTAATCTATCGCTATCTAAGCTTATAGACATTTGAGAATAGGTATCATTGTAACTTCTGTAAAGATTTGTGGTACCTTCTATAGTTTTTATTTCTCCTTGAATTATATCTGCTAGATTGTAAAGTACATTTAAATTATCTCCACTAATTTTCAAGGATATTGGAGCCGAGGCACTTGTGACAGCAGTTCCACCTTTTTCTTTGACAACAAATCTGTTTATATCCGGGAGTTTATCTATATAAGTTCTCAATCTTTCTTGAAATTCCCATATGCTTTCATCTCTTTCTTTTCTGGAGGTTAATTCGATGGTAAGCATACCTTGATCTGTCCCCATTATTCCAAAGTCGCCCATTTGAGTGCTTCCTTCTTCGTATCCTATTCGAGTGTCAAAGGTTACGACCTCCGGCTCCTGGGCAAGATAATTTTCAATTTTAGAAATAGTTTTAGAAGTATCTTCTAGGGTAGTACCTGCTTTCATTTCTACAGTAGTAAAGGATACACCACTATCGAATTTTGGAAGCATTTCCATACCATTGTTTTTAATAAAAATACCGCTACCTGCTAATAGAACAATAATTAATATAAAAGTAACAAGTTTATGACTTAGAACGGTCTTTGATAATTTGAGGTATCCATTCATTAGCTTATCCATTAATCTATTAAAAGGATCTGAAAGTTTTTTTAATCCTTTTTCAAGTCTTTTTAATTTTAAAGGTTCTAATAACTTAGTTAACAATGGTATAAGTAGTAAAGCTATCATAAATGAAGAAGAGATTGCAAAAATTAAAGTCGTTGATAATGGTCTGAACATCTCTCCAACGAATCCTTCTACAAACAACAGAGGAACTAAAACAATTAATGTTGTTGTAGCTCCGGCTATACTTGGTAAAGCTACTTCTTGGGTACCATCAGCCACGGCTGAATCTATAGATTTTCCTAGACATCTATGCTTACTTATATTTTCTACGACAACAATGGCCGCATCTACTACAAATCCTATACTTAGAATAAGAGCGGACAAGGTTACCAAATCCAAACTCATTCCAAAAGCTCTCATTAAACCTAAGGTGCTTAGAAAGACCATAGGCATAGAAATAGAAACAACCAGAGACTGGGATATATTCCCTATGAAAAGAAGTATAACCGCCATTGTAAGGACTATGGCAATAACGACACTACTGGTCATGTTATCCACCATTTGATTTGTAAAAATAGAATCATCCGATGCGATACTTATATTTACAAAAGGATAATCCGATTCTATTCTTGAAAGATTATTTTTGATTTCATCAACAACTTTTACAGTATTAAAGTCGGCTTTTTTTGTAATCAAAAGAGCTAAGGATTCTTCACCATTTAACCTGTAGGCACTCTCTTTATCTTCTATACCAATACTAACATCGGCTATATCACTTAGATATAAGGTATTCCCATCGGTAAGAGAAATCTTAGTTTTTTCTATTTCATCTATATTTACATAGCTTTCTTCAATTCTTAGAAGCATATCTTTTGAGTTATAGTTTATTTCTCCAGATGGGGATTTAATGTTACTTTTTTGTATGGTGCCTAGTATTTGTTCTAAATTAAGATTATATGCTTTCATTTTATTTTCATTAAGATCGATTTTAATCTCTCTACTATATCCACCGAAAATATCTACTGATGCAATTCCTTCAATTAATTGAAGTTCGTAAATCAATCTGTCTTCGGTTACATTTCTTAAATCAGCCATACTTAAAGAATCACTTTTCAAACCCAAAGTCATTATTGGCTGATCTGAGGTACTGAATTTCATTATTTGAGGTTCATTTAGATTATCCGGTAGAGATTCCTTAATTCTACTTATGGTATTTTGTATATCTATAGCTGCTTGGTCTATATCTGTAGAGTAATCGAAAGTCAATCTGATAGTTGATATATTATCTTGATTGGTAATTTTAATATTCGTTATACCTTCCAGTTTTGCGAATGCATCCTCCATGGGCTCTGATACGTCGGTAGATACATCCATAGCTGATGCACCGGGATAAACACTCACAACTGTAGCTGTTGGAGCATTTGTGTCGGGAGAAAGCTGAGTGTTCATAGTAGCTCTACCATACAAACCAAATATGACGATAGCTATAGCTAGAGATAATATTACATACTTTTTATCTATAGAAAATTTACCAAAATTCATTAAATTTCCTCCTCTTCAAAGGTATAAATAGAAGTTCCGTCGTAAAGAGAATCTAAATTATTTTCCGCAATAACGTCTCCTTCTTCCAGTCCAGATAGTATTTGATACATATTACCTGTTTTTTTACCCAATTCTACTTTTTGTTCTTTAACAGTGCCTTCTTTGTATATGTAAACTACATTTTTTTCCGTTAATGCTTTCACTGAAGAGGCAGATATTAAAATTTGATCTTCAATTTCAGAAAGAATAAATTTTACTTCAGCACTAGAACCCGTTGAATAAGCTTTATTACTGTCAATCATAATTTCAACAGAGCCAACTCTAGTTGCAGGATTTACATTTGAACTTAGAAAAGTTACACGACCTTGCTGTAATTCACCCTCGCTACCTATTTTGAATTCTACCGGTGTGTCTATTTTAACCTTTTTTAAATCTGCTTCGCTTAAATTAACAACTATTTTTTGATTTTCAGTACTGCTTATAATTACAGCTGGTTTGTTTGGCATAGCTAATTCTCCTTCTTCTATCATAACTTGAGATATGATTCCATCATAAGGAGCTGCGAGTTGTGAATTTGACATAGATAGTTCAATTTCTTCTAAATTGGATTTAAGTTCTTGCAACTGTTTTTCCGACATGTTTTTTTCGTGAACAAGTTGATTGTAGTTATTATCTGCAGTTGAATTCAATTCGCTCTTTTGTATTTTTAAAGTATCCAACTGATGTTTTGCTTTATCTAATTCTGTTTTGGAGATAGCATCTCCTTCGTAAAGCTTTTCCATTTTGGATAATTCACTTTCTTGAAATGCTATATTACTTTCTACAGTTCTAATTTTATCCATAATAGGATTTGAATTATAAAAAGTTGATATCTGTTCCTTTAAATAAGAAATTTGAGTATTTAATGTTATTTCTTTTTGGAAGATGGTTTTCATTGATGCTTCAAGTTGAGACTTGTCTAATGTAAGCAGCAGATCTCCTTTTTTTACATAGTCACCTTCATCTATTAATATTTCATTTACTTCTCCTGTTATTTTTGGACTGAGAGTAGATGAAGAGTCGCTTTTAACAGTACCAATGAAATTCAACTCTTCAGTCAATTTATTTTTTTCTACTTCTATTAAATTAGCATATACTCCTGTATTTTCCTCTTCAAGATTTTGTTCTTCAGATAAAGATAAAAATACTGTTCTACCTAAAACTATGGATAGTATAATAATTATTACAATAGCAACTGCTATTTTATTTTTAGATTTTTTCATAACTGCACCTCTCTATTTATTTTGAACTTAATTAACATTATATGGTATAGATGAAAAATAGAGTGTTGCATATGAAACGGATATATTTGAACAAAAAAATAAGCCTTAAAAGCTTGTGTTTTAAGGCTTATTGATAAAATCATTTAATTTAAAATATTTGAATCCTTTACTGTAATGGAACTATTATCAAAATCTATTAAACCTTCTTCCTTCATCTTTTTAAGTTCTCTTGAAAGAGAGGTTCTATTTATGCCGAAATTTTCTGCTAACTCTTTTTTTGTTATTTGCAATTTTATTTTTAAAGAATTTGTTTTTCTGTAATTTACCTTTAAAAAATTAATAATATTTTCTCTTATTGTTTTATTAACAGAGTATTTGAGTTTACTTGTTAATCTTGCGGTATTAGTAGAAGAAAATTCCAAATAAGACTCTAAAAACTTCCTGTTAGTCCAAAGGAGTTTGAGTAAAAAATCCTTTTCTATTTCAAGGATAAGAGTATCTGTATTTGAAGTTATAGTAAGAGGATAGAAAGGCTTTTTTGAAAAAAGAAGATTAGCTCCTAAAACACCTCCTTCTTTAAAGTCGGTAATAGTAAATAGATTACCGGAATAATCTATTCGATCTACTACTACATTACCGGACAAAATCACTTCTATTCTTGTACACTTATCACCGTCGATATGAATAATTGAATTTTTGGGATATTTTTTTATTTTAAAATAGCCTTTTTCCAAATAATCTTCAATCTCTCTTTGAGAGAAAATATTTATTAAAGGTATGTCTTGCATTTTATTTATATATTTATTCAAAATTTCACTCCTTTAATTATTCAAATTTTCATTTAATTTTTGAGAACCTTCTTTTGTAACTAGACATCCCTTAGGACCTTTATAAACCTTAATATATCCTTGGTTTTCCAAAAAATCAATTTTTTTTCTGATTTCCATTTCAGATAAGGGGATGTATTTTTTTTCGAACTGATCTTTTATACTTCGACGACCGGAATTTTTATTATTTTTATTTAAATAACTTATAACTCTTAAGGTAAAAAATTTTGTAGAATTTAATCCCAATTCTTTTATCTTAAAGTTCATATATTTTTGTTTTTTCAGATAAGAAGGTAAGTTCGAAATATAAAGATTATCTTTACTTACGGTGGACATATATTCTAAAACATTAAAAAGTTCTCTAACGTTACCAGGCCAATAGTAGTTTTTTGCAAAAGCTTTAAAAGATAAAGTTGGGAAAATTTTTCTACTTGATTTATTAATATAATAATCCGTAAGAAGACTTATATCTTCTTTTCTATCTTTTAAGGAAGGTATTTCTAGGTTGAAAACATTTAATCTAAAAAACAAATCTTTTCTAAAATTTCCTTCTTCAACCATGTCCCAAAGATTTTTGTTGGTAGCTGTGATTATTCTTGTATTTATTTTGATAATAGAATCTCCACCTACTCGCATTATTTCCTTTTCCTGCAATACTCTCAGAAGCCTACCTTGAAGGTTAAGAGGGAGTTCTCCAATTTCATCTAAAAATAAGGTTCCTCCATCGGCGCTTTCAAAAAGACCTATTTTTCCGCCCTTTTTTGCACCTGTAAAAGATCCTTCCTCATGTCCAAAAAGCTCAGATTCTAACAAGTTTTCAGGAATAGCTGCACAGTTGACGGCTACAAAAGGTTTCTTTTTTCTATTGGAAAAATTATGTATTGATCCTGCAAATAGTTCTTTTCCAGTGCCGGAATCTCCTGAAATCAAAATAGAATTGTTTGAATTTGCAATTTTTTTACTTATCTTTTTTAGTTCTATTATTTTTTCATTATTACAAACTATAGAATGAAAGGTGTATTTTGAATAATAGCCTTTGCCAATTATTTCTTTGTGGATTTTTTGCTGAATTTCAACTACATCTTTGTAGTTTTTAATCAATACTATTTTTCCGTAATATGAATTATTAAATGAAACTTTTTTCATAGTAAGGATTAGTTTTTTTTCATTATAAACAAAGAGTTCATCTTCTATTTCAGAATCTTTTTTTAATATGCCTAAATTAGGATAATATGATTTTAATTTTGATAAAGTAATACCTTCAAATTCAAATTCTTTTTCTCCGATTATACTCTTGAATGTATCGTTTAGTAAAGTAATTCTATTCTTATCATCTATTATCATTACTCCTTCAGAAAGTTCATCCAATAGTATTCTCCATTGAGAAGAAAGAATCCTTTTATTTTCAAGGGTGTAGTTGACACCTTTCCAGAGATTTGGGATTTTCAAAGAATATTCTAGGATAATCTTTTCGCTAGTACTAGAATCTATATCAAGGATTGAAAGGATATCTAAAACTGTATTAATATCAAATATTCTGTTACCAATATCGATTACCTTTCCAGAGGCAGTATCTAGATAATCATACTTCTCATGAGTAACAATATAATCAGTGTTTTTTGGTATGTCATCTAGATCAGGATAAAAGGGTATTAATGTAATATCTTTAAATCCTAATTGATAAATTATGGCTAATGTTTCGTTAGCCATAAAGCTATTTATATTGGCTACTAGACATTTGCTGTTCTTGGGAATTTTTTGTATCTTTTCTACTGCGGATTTTGATATTGTTCTTTTCATCATTAAAATAGGACAACTACATTTTATGATATCCATTAATTCAATTAATATACTAGGGTCGGTATAAAGTATTAAATCCGATTGGTATATTTTTTCTTGTTGAGTGCTGGAAGGAGTATAATAATTGATTTCTAAAGTACTCCCAAATATTTCTTTTAACTCTTTTTTAAAAAATAGGGCTATTTCTTCGTCGATAGTTAATAGTGATATTTTTCGTTTCAACATAAATCCTCCTAGTTAAATGGGATAATTTAATATAATCATACTACTTCAATCCCATTAAAGCAAGAAAATCTAGAAAGAATTTTTTTTGTAGAAATATACTTTTAAAAAAGATTATTGAAAAATAAGGGCCTGCCGCCTTCAATAAGGAATATTATATTTATTGGCATAAAAATTGCTTTACATAAATATAACAAATGAGATAGGAGGTTAGTATGAATTGTAATAAAGACAGAATAGAAAATATGATAGAAAATTTGGCAGAATTTACTGATAAAAAAAGTAAATACACTAGGTTTTCCTATACGGATCAGGATATTAGTGCAAAAAAATATGTTATTCAAAAGATGAAAAATCTAGGGCTAAATATCTATATGGATTATGTAGGCAATATATTTGGAAGAAAGGAGGGGAAAAAAGAAAATTTACCAACTATATTGATAGGCTCTCATTTGGATACGGTAAAAAATGGAGGTAAATATGATGGTGTAGCAGGAGTAGTAGTTGGCCTAGAAGTTTTAAATGTATTGAAAGAAAACAATGTAGAAATTGATTATCCAATTGAGGTTGTAGCTTTTGCTGAAGAAGAAGGTGGAACATATAATACAGCATTTTTAGGGAGCCAATGGTATGCTGACAAATTAAAGAGAGAAGATTTAGAAAAATTTGATGATATTTATGGTAAGAACATTAAGGAAGCTGTAAAAATTTTGGATGAATTAGATGAAGAAGTGATAAGATGTGTTAATAGAGAAAAAAATCTTAAATGTATGTTTGAGTTGCATTGTGAGCAAGGTCCTACACTGGAAAATAACAAAAATAATATTGGTCTTGTAGAAGGCATAACAGGTAGTAGTTCTTTTAAGGTAGAATTAATAGGAGAAGCGAATCATGCTGGTACTACACCTATGAATTCAAGAAAAGATCCATTTTACTTAGCTTCTTTGATTAGTGTTGAATTAAATAAGTATGTTAGAAAACAAAACAAATACAGTGTAGGAACTATAGGAAATATCAAACTTGAACCAAATTCTTACAATATAATACCTGGAAAAGCTACATTTATTATGGACATTAGAAGTTTAGATGTTGGTAATATGAAAAATATTATCAATCATATCAAAAACTTTATCAAGGATTCGTCAAAAAAGAGTAGTATAGAGTTTGAAATAACAGAAAATCACCTAGAAAATCCAGTGCAATTATCTGAGGACTTAGTTCAAAGTTTAAAAGAAAACTGTACAAAGCGAAATTATAATTATCAAGTAATGGCAAGCGGAGCAGGACACGACTCTATCATCATAAGTGAATTGTGTGATACCGTTATGGTGTTTGTACCAAGTAAAGATGGTAGAAGCCACTGTCCTGAAGAATATTCAAAACCAGAAGATATAGCAAAAGGTGGAGACATAATTTTAGATACAATATTAAAGATATAATAAAATTTGAGGAGGAAATTAAATGTCTAAAAATAAACTAAATAAAAATACAGATGAAAATATTATAAAGGAAAAAAAGAAAAAAACTTTACTAGATAAAATCCCACACCCACTAGTATTATTATTCTACATAATTATTTTTGCAGCAATTTTAACTTATATTGTTCCATCTGGTGAATTTGAAAGAGTTACAATGGAAAGCAATATAGGTACTGTTACTAAAACTATACCAGGAAGTTATCATACAATTGAAAAAACTCCCGTAGGAGTATTTGATATATTAAGAGCGATACCTGAAGGCTTTGTTGGAATAGCCGATATAGTATTTATAGTTTTTGCGGCAGCTATGATGTTCGGAATCTTGGAAAAGACAGGTATGTTAGAAGATACGATAGGTTCTTTTGTAAAGAAAATTGGTAGAGAAAGAAGATTTTTAATAGTTTCAATAGTGACCTACGTTTATGGTTTGTTAGGAATATTTGTTGGGTATGAAAATAATATTGCTCTGGTACCTATAGCCGTCGTCCTTTCTTTAGCTATAGGAGGAGATGTAATGTTAGGTGCTGCTATGGCAATAGGTGGCATATCTGTAGGCTTTGGTTTAGCACCATTTAATCCCTATACAGTAGGTATAGGTCATAAAATAGCAGAGATGCCTTTATTTTCTGGTTGGGCATTTAGGCTTGGTGTGGTTTTCGTTTTACTTACTATTTTAGTGTTATTCAATATAAGATATTTTAAAAAGATTCTTAAAAACAAAGAAGACAGTTTAGTTAAAGAAGTAGATACAACTGGCCTTACATTATCTAAAGATATTAGTGAATATTCTATGACTAATCAAGACAAAGGGATGCTTTTAGTATTCTTAGTTGGACTAGGCATTATGCTTTGGGGTGTATTTACCAACGGATGGTATATAAAAGAAATTGCTGCCGTATTTTTAGGCGTAGGAATTGTAAGTGGTTTGGTTGCTAAGATGAAGCCAGATGAGATAGCAGAAACATTTTCGAAAGCGTTGGAACCATCAGCTCTTGCTGCTATAATAATAGGACTTGCACAAGCTATAAAAGTGGTTATGGATCAAGGTGGAATAAGCGATACTATAGCTAATGCTCTAGTTTCTAATTTAGACAACTTACCTAATATGGTAGCAGTGGTTTATATGTCTATTACTCAAAGTATTATTAATTTGTTTATTCCAGGTGGTAGTGGACAGGCACTTGTTACACTTCCAATTATGATACCGGCAGGAGATATGCTTGGATTCACAAGACAAACTACAATTTTAGCATTTCAAATAGGGGATGGATTAACAAACATTATGACACCAACACTTGGTGGTTTAATGGCTATGCTTGGACTTTGTAGAGTTCCATATGGAAAGTGGGTTAGATATATTGCAAGTTATACAGGTGTTGCGTTTCTTGTTTCTTGGGTATTCTTAGTTATTAGTGTTCTAATTGGTTATGGTCCAATTTAGAGAAAATATTTATTTATGATATTAAGGTAATGGAAAAGGAGACATTAAAATGGAGAATAATGCGGAAAAACTTTATAATAAATTTGAAGAAGAAAAATTTGAAGAAGAAAAATTAGCTTTGATATGTATAGATATTCAGTATCATGATGCTAGTCCTGGCTACGGATTTTTTAAAAATATTTCAAGGGATAACAAAGAATATAAATATTATTTTGATAGACTGGAAGAAAAAGTTTTTCCTAATGTAAAAAAACTTCAGAATCTTTTTAGGGAAAAAGAACTGGAAATTATACATGTAAGAATTGAAGCATTAACGAAAGATGGAAGAGAAAGAAGTTTAGAACATAAAAGAATAGGGTGCTTGGTACCTAAAGGGTCTAAGGCGGCTGAGTTTATTCCAGAAGTTAAACCTCAAAATGATGAAATAATCATTTCTAAGACGGCGTCAGGAGTATTTAACAGTACAAATGTAGATTATATATTGAAAAACTTGGGAGTCGATAAAATAATTATAGCAGGGGTTTTGACTAATGAATGTATAGAAACTGCAGTAAGAGATGCAGCGGATAAAAGCTATAGTGTTTATTTAGTGAAAGATGGCACAGCTGCCTTTAATGAAGATCTGCACAACAGTACATTGAGAACTTTAGATGGAGTTTATTGTAGTGTTATAGAGACAAAAAATTTGCTTAATAAGTTAAATAAGGATTTATAAAATTTAAATGCAGATTGAAATAATACAAATAAACATTTAGAATATAAATTAAGAAGGCTTTAAATCCTTCTTAATTTTTTACAAGGAGATTGGTATGAAAAAGGAAGAGCTGTATAAAAAGATTGATAAATATTCTCGAAAAATAGAAAAAGAAATAATAAAAATCAGAAGGGATCTTCATAAGATACCTGAAATAGGATACGAGTTGACAAAGACAAGAAATTATATACTTAGGGAAATAAAAAAATATGATCTAGATGTTAGAGAAAATGTAGGTAAAAATGGAATCGTTGCTACATTAAATTTTTCGAAGGCAGGACAAAATTTAGCTTATAGGGCTGACATGGATGCTCTTCCTTTAAAAGAAGAAAATGAAATTGAATATATATCAACACATAGGGGTAAAATGCATGCTTGTGGACACGATGGGCATATGGCAATAGCATTATCAATACTTAAAATAATGTATGAGTTAAAGGATGAGTTATCAGGAAGCATCAGGTTCATATTTCAACCTGCTGAAGAAACTGACGGTGGAGCTAAGGGTATGATAGAAGATGGAGCTTTAGATACTCCGAAAGTAGATTATATTTTTGGTACCCATATATGGCCGGATGTAGATAGTGGTAAATTTGGTCTGAAAAAAGGTCCAATAATGGCAGGGACAGATATGTTTGAAATAAAAGTAAAGGGTAAAGGCGGACATATAGCTATTCCCCATAAAGCTGTAAATCCTCTAGTGGTATGTAGTAAAATTTTAAATGAAGTAGAAGGATTTAAAAATTACTTTATAGATTCAAATGAAAATGCAGTTATAAACTTTGGATCTATTCAAGCAGGAAAAACTCATAATGTAATTCCAGATTCTGGATTAATGAAAGGCAGTGTTAGGACATTTAGTAAAGAAACAAAAAATATAATAAAAAGAAAATTAAAAATAGTTATAAATAATGTATCTGAAATATACGGTGCAAATTCAACTTTGAAATATATAGATAATTATCCTCCTACAATAAATAATAATGAAGTTGTAGATAAGCTAGAAAATATATTGATAAATTTAGGAGAAAGCGAAAGAATTTATAAAGTTAAAAAACCCTCTATGGGAGCTGAAGATTTTAGTTATTATTTACATGAAGTTCCTGGGGTATTTATTTTTCTAGGAACATATAATAAGAAAAAAAATATAACTCAAGAAATACACCACCCTAAATACAATATTGATGAAGATATTTTAGCAGATGCTTCGGCGATTTATTCAAAAATATTTATAGATTTTTTAAGTTAAAACATTAGGAAGGAGAGCATATGTTCAAAACAAAAGAAGAGGTAAAGGAATATATAAAAAGAGAAGAAATAAAGATGATAGACTTTAAAATAGTAGACATGGTGGGGAAATGGCACCATCTATCCATAACAAAAGAAAAATACGACGAAGAAATATATAAAAAAGGAATAGGATTTGATGGGTCTAGCTACGGCTTTAAAAGTGTAGAAAAATCAGATATGGTATTTATACCAGATATAACTACAGCTTTTATAGATCCCTTTACAGAAGTAAAAACTCTGGTAATGATATGCAATATGTATACAATAGAAAAGAGCGGACTAAAAAGATACGAAGATGATCCAAGATACATAGTAGAAAAAACAAAGAAGCTTTTGAAAGAAAAAGGAATAGCAGACCAGTGTGAATTGGGACCGGAATTTGAATTTTATGTACTAGATCATATATCAGTAAAAAATGAAAAGGGAAATATGTATGTAAACATTGACTCAAAACAATCCCCTTGGAACTTTGAAAAGACAGCAGAAGAAAACCTAGGTATAGTAACACCAAAAGAAGGAGCATACCACCTAGACAGACCCTTCGACATAAGTGCAGACTTTAGAGACAAGGTAAGTTTACTCCTTGAAAAAGCAAAGATACCAATAAAATATCATCACTCTGAAAACGGAAGTCCAGGACAAGTAGAAATTGAAGTAGACTTTGCAGACGTAGAAAAAATGGCAGACAGAACAATGATAATAAAATATTTTCTAAGAAACCAAGCATACAAAAGTGGAAAAACAATAACCTTTATGCCTAAACCATTTTCCTTTGAAGCTGGAAATGGATTTCACATACACTTTAAGATGAAAAAAGAAGAAAAATACATATTCTATGAAGAAGGAGGATACTCAGACCTAAGCAAAACAGGTTTATACGCAATAGGTGGGATACTAAAACATGCATCAGCAATAATGCCATTTTCAAATCAAAGTACCAACTCATACAAAAGACTGGTACCGGGATACGAAGCACCGGTAAGTATATGTTACGCCACATCAAACAGAAGTGCAGTAATAAGGATACCAGGATATGCAGTAGATGAAGATGAAAAAAGATTTGAAGTAAGATCACCAGATGCAATGTGCAATCCATACCTAGCATACTCAGCATTCTTACTAGCAATGATAGACGGTATAGAAAACAAAATAGACCCTGAAAAAGAAGGATTTGGTCCATACGATGTAAACCTATACAAGTTAAACAAAGAAGAACAGAAAAAAATCAAATCCTTACCGACAAATTTACTAGAAGCATCAGAAGAACTAGAAAAAAATAGAGAATTTTTAACAAAAGATGGAGTATTTTCAGATAATTTAATTAACAACCAGTTAAAAAGAATAAAAGAAGAACATAATTACATATCTAAACTACCTCATCCTGAGGAGTTTAAATTGTATTATAATAATTAA
>JAWOEG010000039.1:0-53565 GCA_046482875.1 Eubacteriales bacterium
CAATTGTAAACTTTTTCTACGTATAGTTGTTTAAGGTTTAAAAATTCTATATCATATCTACCTGTATCTTTGTAGTGCTTTCTTACAATACCTTGTTCTTCCCAGTAAGACCAAGCTTCATCTATTTCCTCTTCAGATATGTTTAGGTTTTTAGAAATAGATATATTGCTAAAGTCGTCCTCTACATCTTCTGAATATTTGTAACCTAGGATATATACCTTAACGAAAAGACCATCAGCTTGTGGCATAAAGTCATTTATGAAAATATTTTCAAAATTTGTATTGCCTAAATCCATTTTCTGTTTTTCTTTATAAAAAGTCATATTATCAGTCCTTGTATTAAAATCATATTTTTAATTATAACATATTATAGAGTATAATTTAATCAATAAGAAAAACAAAAAAATAAATTTGATAATTTTTGTCTTAGATATTATAATAATAAATGTGGTCTGAAAAAATATGCTTACTTAATTTAACCAAAGGTTTTATAATGATTAAAGATATACAAAAAAAACAGAGCGGAGATAGTCTATGAAAAGATTGGCAAAAAATTTCTTTGGGAATAAAAAAATATTTAATAATATATATTTTAAAAGAATTTCAGTTCTTTTATTAATTACAGTTCTAGTATTGGGTATTTCTCATTATCAAAATATTAAATATTTGGAAGCTCAGGCTCAGGCACTTCACGAAAAAGAAACTAGATCAAAAGAAATATACATCGATGGAAAATATATAGGAGAGCTAAGAAGCGAAGAAGTATACAAGGATATTATAACTCGTATAAAAGAAAGCCTTCAGCATAAGGAAGGTATGGATGTGAAAATTCTAAACGATTTAGATTTAGTAGATTCACATGCTGAAGACAAAGAACTTACCAGTAAAAACACTGTACTCAATGAGATTAGAAGTAAATTAGAATACGATGTCGTTGCTTATGGAATAGAAGTAGATGGAGAAATTATTGGTACACTACCGTCAAAAGAGTTGGCAGAGGAATTAATAGAGGATATTAAAAAACCTTACTACGAAATGACTGAGGAATCGGATACGGTAGAAATTGAAATAGCTCAAGATGTGAATATAAAAGAAGTGGAAGAACCAAAAAAAGAACTAGATAAATACGACGAATTATTATACTACGTTCAAAAAGGAACAACTGTAGAAAAAACTCATATTGTTGAAAAAGGTGAAAACTACTGGACTATTTCAGACAAATATAATATATCAGTTTCAGATTTAATCACTGCTAATCCGAATGTGAATTCAAACTTGATACATCCTGGAGATGAGTTAAGTTTAGTAATACCAAAACCTTATATAGGAGTAAAAACAAAAGAAGTAGCAGTTTATGAAAAAAAAGTATCCTATGAAACAGAATACGAAAAGGTTTCTTGGTTGTATAATGATGAATACCAGACAAAAAGAAATGGTGAATACGGGATAGTAGAAGTTAAGGCTGAAATAATAAAAGAAAACGGTGTAGAAATAAGTAGAAATATAATTGAAGAAAAAACTGTAGAAAAACCTGTAACAGAGATATTGTATAATGGTTCAAAAGATCCACCGCCTAAAAAGGGCACAGGATACTTCAATAACCCACTGCCAACAGGATATATATCATCAAGATACGGGCCTAGATGGTCAGGTTTCCACCACGGTATAGATATAGCTAACTCTATTGGGACACCTATTAAAGCAGCTGATGGGGGAGTAGTAATATATGCAGGCTGGTATGGAGATTATGGATATTTAGTAGAAATTGATCACGGTGGAGGTTTTACAACTAGATATGCTCACTGTTCCAAAATATATGTAAGCGTCGGAGAAAAAGTTTATCAAGGAAAAACAATAGCAGCTGTTGGCAATACAGGATATAGCACGGGTCCTCATGTACACTTTGAAGTAAGAAAATACGGTAGTACAGTAAATCCATCAGCGTATATAGGAACACAGTACAGAAACTAAGAATAGAAGCAGCATATCTAAGGGTATGTTGTTTTTTTATTTTTTAAAATACCTTTCCATATGTTATAATATAGTTAATAATGATATATGGGGGCAATATGATAGATGTGAAGAGTGAACCTGCATTATTTTCTAAAAAAATTTTTCTGAGAGGGCTAGACGTAGATAAGGATACACCGGAATTATATATTATATTGAAAAATCCTGATATTCATAAATGGTTGGGAACAGAGGTTCCAAAAAATGGAAATGAAGTAAGACAATCAATAGAAAAATACTGCAGTAGTAGTGAAGTGTATTCTTGGGCTATAGTTGATAGTAATAGTCGAAAAACTATAGGAATCTATTATTTATGGAAACCAATACAAAAGATAAACGGAAATATAATTAT
This sequence comes from Eubacteriales bacterium, assembly GCA_046482875.1. Lineage (GTDB taxonomy): Bacteria > Bacillota > Clostridia > Tissierellales > Dethiosulfatibacteraceae > UBA8670. The sequence goes on from JAWOEG010000039.1 coordinate 2,363, forward strand.
TCCTGCAGAATCCCAGAGACTAGCAAGACACTGCTGGAGAAAAGGCTATATGAAAGAATCTAGAAAATTAGTATACAACTTTGCTTTTAATACTCTTGAAGTAGATGAAATTTATGCCCAAGTTTGGAAGAAAAATATAAATTCAATAAAGTCTATGGAACACAGCGGATTTAAAAAATACAAAGAAGTAGAAAAAAGTATTTTAAAGTATAAAAAAACATATACAGAGTGTCATTATCGACTAACAAAAGAAAATTTTATTAAAAGTGATTTAATAAAAGAAAATTAATTGTTTTCTAATATTTGACTAATATATGATTAATATTAATATAGTATAAATATAATATAGAATAAATTAAGAGGTGAAAAAAATGGCGAAAAAACTTTATAAAAATCCATCTAAGAAAAAAATTGCAGGGGTTTGTCAAGGGGTAGCTGAATATTTTGATATAGATCCTACTTTGGTAAGAATTTTATGGTTTGTAGTTGCTTGGTTTTACGGAGTTGGAGCTGGAGTATATATCCTAATGTGGATTATTCTACCGGATAAATCAGAAGTTGCAGAAGTATTAGATGAAGAAGAAATTGGAAGAGATAAGGTTAGAGATTTTTACAAAGAAAAAAAAGATAAAAAAGAAGAATAAAATTCTAGCTTTAGTAATTTAAAAGAAGGAGTTTGATAGCTTAGTTGTTATTAAGTTCCCTTTTTGATTTAAAATGAAAAAATAACAATAAAATGATATAATATAGTAATTCTGAAGATTGGTGATAAAATGAATATAAAAGAAAAATACGTACTTACTGTAGATTGTGGAACTCAAAGCATAAGAAGCTTAATTTTTGATAGCAAAGGAAATTTAATAATTAAAATAAAAAAGACTTTCCCAGAATATTATAGAGAAAAAGATACCTGGGTAGAAGCTGATGCGGATATGTTTTGGAAATATTTAATAGATGTTGTAAAAAAAACAAGAATTGAAAAACCAGAAGTATTTGACAAACTTGCAGGCGTTTCTGTTACGACTCAGAGGGATTCTGTAGTTTTTTTAGATAAAGATTACAAACCTCTTAGGAAAGTAATAATGTGGATGGACACAAGAAAAACTCGAAAACCTAAGAAAATGAAGCTTTGGGTCAATATTGTACTACGGATAGTTAGGTTTAAAAGAATTGCAGAAGAATTTAATAAAGAGTGTAAAGCCCACTGGGTAGAGGAAAATGAAAAAGAAATATGGGAAAAAACTAGAAAATTTGTATTGTTATCAACATATTTAAACTATAAACTGACAGGTGAATTGAAGGATAGTAAAGCATCAGCTATAGGCCATATACCTTTTGACTATAAAAACCAAGATTGGTCTGGGAAATATGATATTAAAAACCAGGTTTTTCAAATAGATAGAGAAATGCTTCCAGACCTAGTTCAGCCAGGAGAAACATTAGGATATATAACTTCTAAAGTGGAAACTCTTACAGGTATAAAAAAAGGACTTCCATTAATAGCTTCAGGTTCGGATAAGGGCTGCGAAACTATAGGGACAGGAACTATTGACCTCACAAGTGGGAGCATATCCTTAGGATCTCAAGCTACTATTCAAACAACATCTAAGAAGTATTTTGAGCTGAGAAGGCTTTTTCCACCTTTTACTGCAGTAAGGCCGGGGTATTATAATCCGGAAATTAATATATACAGAGGATACTGGATGGTAAAGTGGTTTGAAGAAGAATTTGCTCACGAGGAATTAAAAATTGCAAATGGAGATACACAAAAGGCTCTAAATTTATTAAATGGGAAATTGGAAAAAGTTCCTCCGGGTTCAGAGGGTTTAATACTCCAACCATTCTGGGGTAAAGAGTTATTAAGGCCCGAAGCTAGAGGTTCTATTATTGGGTTTTCAGATAAGCACAAAAAAATACATATATACAGGGCAATCATTGAAGGAATAGGATTCGCTCTTTTAGAAGGAATAGAAAGAATAGAGAGAAAATCTAAGGTAAAAATGGAAAGGCTAGCTATATCAGGTGGAGGATCTCAGAGTGATTCAATATGTCAGATATGCGCAGATATATTTGATAGGGAGATATATAGGGTGCAAACATACGAAACCTCTGGCTTAGGTGCATCTATAGCTGTTTTTGTAGGAATTGAACATTACTCAGACTTTGAAGAAGCAATGGAAAACATGATACATTATAAGAAAGTGTTTAAACCTAACAAAGAAAATGCTAAAATATATAAAGAAATTGTAAATAAAGGATATAAAAAGTTGTACAAAAGATTAAAACCTTTGTATAAAGAACTAGAACATATAAAAAATATAAAATAATGTAAAGAGGGATAAAATGAAAAATAAAATATTAGTAGTAGATGACGAAAGACCTATTGCAAATATAATAAAATATAATCTTGAAAAGGAAAATTTCCAAGTTGAGACTGCTTTTGATGGAGCGGAAGCCTTAAAGAAAACCAAGAAATTCAACCCTGAACTGATATTGTTGGATGTTATGCTTCCCATAAAAAATGGTTTTGATGTTTTGAAGGAAATCAGAACAGAATATACAATGCCTGTAATTATGCTTACAGCTAAAGAAGAAGAAGGAGATAAGATAACAGGTTTAGAGTTAGGAGCAGACGATTATATAACAAAACCTTTTAGTATGAAAGAAGTAATAGCAAGAGTAAAAGCTAATATTAGAAGAATAAAGCTTGCAGATCCGGAACAAGAAAAAGAATCTAAAATACTAAAAGCAGGTAATTTAAAAATTAATTTTAACACCTTTGAGGTTAATAAAAATGGAGAATTAATAAGTTTAACCAACAGAGAATTTGAACTTCTCAAATATATGGTACTAAATCAAGAAAAAGCTTTTGGAAGAGAACATCTTTTAAAAGAAGTGTGGGGATATGAATACGGAGATTTGAGAACTGTAGATGTAACTGTAAGGAGATTAAGAGAAAAAATTGAAACAAAAGATGATAAGTATATAATAACAAAACGAGGGGTAGGCTATTACTTTAGGAGGACTTAGATTATGTTTAAAAGCATCCGGTGGAGATTTATTTTAATATATTTTCTTTTAGTATTTTTGGCTATGGCCATAGTTGGATTTTTTATCATAGATAATCTAGAAAGAATTCAGCTGGATAGTATTACTAAATCAATGAAAAGCCATATTACCTCGATTATAGCAAGTTCCAGTTATCTTCAAGAAGATAATTGGAGAGATTACCAGGAGGAAATCAAAACAAGTGTAAGAGAGAATATACAAATAGGATATAATGAAAATTTATATATAATACTAAATAATTACGAATTAGAGATAATAGGAAGTACAATCGATAACGTAGTAGATAAAAACCCCTACGATGTTAAGAGAATAAACAACTTTTTATTGGAAGAAGCTTTAATTGGGGAGATATCTGAAACTATACCACCGGAAGAATACGACGGCATACAGAATAAAGTCAAACATATGGCATATCCCGTTAAAAACCAGCAAGGAGATATAACGGGTATCATCTACTTAACTTATTCCTTAGAAAGCGTATATGAGACTGTGGATAACTCTAAAATAATGCTTACAAGAGCAACTATGTTAGCTTTATTTATTACTATAATAATCGGTTTTTTTATTGCTACTAGTATCACTAAGCCCATAAAAGATGTAACCCTCAAAGCTAAAGAAATGTCTAAGGGTAATTTTGATCAGTTTGTTGAGGTAAAATCTACAGATGAAATAGGTCAGCTTGGAATGATGTTTAACTATTTAACAAAGGAATTAAAGAGTAGAATTTCCGAATTATCTCAGGAGAAAAGTAAAATAGAAACTACATTTAATTATATGGCAGATGGTGTTATTACTATAGATTTAGAAGGAAAAGTTATTCATGCAAATCCAGTTTCTAAAAAGATTTTAAATATATATGATGGCAATAAAGACATAGGGAACAAGGCGATTTCTAATTTAAGCAAAGATTTATCTTTGGATAATATAGAAAAAAATTCTTGGATAGGGGATAAGAAGGTAGAGATAAGAGGGAGTATATACAATATAAACTATGCACCTTATAAAAATGATAAAAATGAGGTGGGTGGTGTGATTTATGTTATGCAGGACATTACAGAACAGCAGAAATTAGAAGAAATGCGTAAAGAATTTATAGCCAACGTTTCTCATGAATTGAAAACTCCTATTACTACAATCAAAAGCTATTCAGAGACATTACTTGCAGGAGCACTAGAAAATAAAGAAACAACTAAAGAATTTATAAGTATAATTGACTCTGAAACCGAAAGAATGTCTAGGCTAGTAAAAGATTTGTTAAAACTTTCAAGAATAGAATATAATCAGGAAACTTGGAAAAAGAGCCTTATAAATCCAGGAGAAATTTTAGATAGTGTATATAGAAAACTTAGAATTAGAGCTAATGAGAAAAAACAAAAAGTTAACATAAATATTGATAAAAGTATAGAGAAAGTGCTTTTTGATAAAGAAGGATTAGAACAAATCCTCCAAAATATAATAGCTAACAGTATAAAATACACCAAAGAAAGAGGAAAAATAGATATAACTTGTTATAATAATAAGGGAAATGTAGTGATTTCTGTAAAAGATGACGGAATTGGAATTCCTCAGGAAGACATGAGTAGGATTTTCGAAAGATTTTATAGGGTGGATAAGGCCAGGAGCAGAGATATGGGTGGAACAGGTTTAGGACTTGCTATAGCAAAGCATATAGCCGATGATCATAATTCGAAAATAGAGATAAAGAGTGAAATAAATTCTGGAACTCATGTTAAAATTTTAATACCATCAGCATATAAAGATAGTGGGGATGAAAATGAAAATAGAGAGACTTAAAACCTTACTGCTGATTTTTTTAATTGCATTATCTATTTATCAGACTGGGCAGTTGTGGTTCCAACCTTTTTCAGCATCAGAAAAACCTGAAGAAGAGGTAGTAATAAAGAATATATATCTTTGGGATAAAATAAAACCTGAAAAAATATCTATCTTTAAGGATGAAAAAATCACAACTTATAAGGAAGAATATTGTGATGAAATCTGGCTAGAATTTATAGATATATTTGAAGATTATCTTAAAGGAGAAGTAGAAGTGTCCCAAGTAGAAAATTTTGAGTTCCAAGGGATAGTAATTTCCCTTCCAAATCCTTTGCCTAAAGAACTTTTTATAGAGGGTTTAGAAATAAAAAATACTGATTTTAACGATAAAGTTAAATCAATTAAAAGTTTTTATATTCCGGAAGGAAAGTTTAAAATAATAATTGAAAATAATGAAGGAGACTTTATAAAAATCGATTCAGATGTAGAAATCAACAGAAAAAATATAAATAATTTATCTGATAAGATAAAAGAAAATACAGAATTTACTTACAATGAAAATATAAATGATATTGATTTAAATTTAGTTATACCAACGAATGAATACATAATGAATCCTGTTATTGTAAAATCGGAGATAAATATAGAAGACGAAGAATATATAACAGATATAGCTAAGTCCTATTACAATGATAACTACGACTATGTCAGAAAGTCCGTAGAAAGCAACAACAGTGTAAACTATGTATATAAAAACGAAAAAGTTCTAAGGATTAACAGCGAGGGACTTTTAGAATTTTATGACACAGCAGAAAATACAATAGGAGAAAACAATGTCTATGTAAGTTTACTTACAGCTTTAAAGTTTACAGAAGACTTTTTAGGTTATCCAGAGAATGCATATTTAACTGAAGTAGAGAGTATTCAAAGAGATGGAAATTACGGATTCAGATTTTCTTTTGACTATAAAATTTTAAATAGACCTATAATATTTAGTCAAGTAAGAGAAGAAAGGGCCTTGGAAATAGAGGTTATAGGCAAAGAAGTAGTATTATATAAGAGGTTTATAAGAGTAATTGACTTATCGGATCCATCTTTGATGGAAGAAAAAAAAGCTATTAATCCTATTGGTATTTTGGAAGATAATATAGGGCTTTTAGCCATGATACAAATAGAAGAAAATAAAGATCTTAGAGATGAAGAAATAATAGAAAACTCAATACTAGAATCTATAGAAGAAATGTATTTAGGATATTACGATCCATCAAGAAAATTAAGCGAACAATTAATAAGAAGTGTATGGGTTATGAAAACACAGGAAAAAAGATATATATTTAATGCTGTAACGGGGAATCTCGTAGAGATTCAAAATATGGACTGAGGTATAATATGAATTGGAATAAAGCAAAAACTATACTTATAGTGGCATTTATATTACTTAATACCTTTTTATTTTATGAAGTACATGAAGCAAATAATGAAAACTATGAAGGATTGAGTGATGAGTTTATAAATCACGTAGAAAGAAAACTCTTAGAAAAAAATATACATATAGAAACAGAAGTATATAAAGAAATATATAAAAAACCACTTTTGGAAGTAGAATACGATCTTGTAACAGAAAAAGATGTAGCAAAATATATAGGTAAGGATTACGAAGAAGTATTAGAAAATGCTTTATTCACTAATGAAAAAGGTAGTTATGTTAGAATTGAAAATAATAAGAAATTAATTTATAATATAAGAGATGTAAATAAAAATTTGGAAATTACAAAAGAAAAAGCAAAAAAACTGGTAGATTCCTTTGTAGAAAATCAAAGGATAAATTTAGAAGATTATCAGTTGGATATAATAATAAAAAAAAGCGGTATATATGAAGTAGTATATAAAAGAAATTATCAAGGAAATAAGTTAGAAAACGATTATTACAGATTTGTAGTAGATAATTTAGGAGTTGCAGGATTTGAAACTCAAAAAATTAGTAAAATAGAACCTAAAGAAGGATTAATAACTGTGACTTCAGCTTATGAATCCTTATTAAGACTTAAAAATAAGAATTCAGAAGAAAAAATCATAATAAAAAGAATAGAACTATGCTATTATACTGATGAAAACATAGAAGGATGGGAAAACATAGTTAGAGCAAATATGGACCCGACTTGGAAGATAGTATCAGAAAGTGGAAATATTAAATATCTGATAGAAGTTGAATAAGTATTGAAATATTCCCACATTTATTATACTATGAAATTTATAATATATTAGAAGGAAGGAAATATGACAAAGTTAGTAATAGAAGGTGGAACAAGATTAAAGGGTAAAGTAAATATAAGTGGCTTTAAAAATGCAGCTTTAGCAATAATAGCAGGGACAATACTTTCAGATAAAAAATGCGTTATAGAAAATTTACCGGTAATTAAAGATGTGATAGTATATAAAGATATATTGAAAAAACTAGGTGCAGAAGTTGAATTTAATGAAAAAGGTATACTAGTTGTTGATGGAAGTGGAATTAAAGACTGTAATTTATTAAATGGATTAACTAAAAAGCTTAGAGCGTCTTATTATCTTCTAGGAGCAGGATTAGGAAGGTTTAAAGAAGTTACAATGTCATATCCCGGGGGATGTGACATAGGAGTAAGACCTATAGATCAGCATATTAAAGGACTTGAAGCTTTAGGTGGAGAATTTACTATAAAAGATGGATTAATAAGTGTGAAAGCAGATAGATTAATTGGAAATAAAATATATTTAGACGTAGTAACTGTAGGAGCTACTATAAATATAATGTTGGCAGCGGTCTATGCAGAAGGTAAAACTATAATTGAAAATGCTGCAAAAGAACCACATGTAGTTGATGCAGCAAACTTTTTAAATGCTATGGGAGCGGATATACGAGGAGCAGGCACTGATGTTATAAGAATTAACGGTGTAGAAGAACTTCACGGTTGTAATTACAGTGTTATTCCAGACCAAGTAGAAGCAGGAACATATATGATTTCGGCGGCTTTAACTAAAGGTGATGTTATTATAAACAATGTAATTCCAAAACATCTAGAGCCCATAACAGCAAAATTGAAAGAAATGGGTATGGGTATTGAAGAATACGGAGATTCTCTAAGAGTTTTTTACAACAAAAAATTAAAACCAGTAAATATAAAAACTTTACCTTATCCTGGTTTTCCTACTGATTTGCAGCAGCCTATGACGGTTTTGTTGTCTACAGTAGAAGGGGATAGTATAGTAATAGAAAGCATTTTTGAAAATAGGTTTAAATATATAGAAGAATTATTGAAAATGGACGTTACTATCAAGGTAGAAGGAAGAACAGCGGTAATTAAAGGAGTAGAAAAGCTCAAAGCTGCAGAGGTAAAAGCTACTGACTTAAGAGCAGGAGCTGCATTAGTACTTGCTTGTCTTGCTGCAGAGGGGACTTCTTCAGTATTAGACGTATATCATATAGATAGAGGTTATGAATTCATAGAAAATAAATTTATGAACTTAGGCGCAAAAATAAAAAGAATAGAAGAGGTAACAGATAAGTAAATTTAGCTGATGGTAACATCAGCTAAATTCAATAACGGAGGAAGTATGGGACTTAAATTTTGTTCTTTATTTAGCGGAAGCGATGGTAATAGTCAATATATTGAATGTAAAAGCACCAAAGTTCTAGTAGATTCAGGAATGAGTGGTGTTAAAATACAAAGACAACTTAAAAATATAGGTGTAGATCCTAAGGAAATACAAGCTATCTTTATAACCCATGAACACATAGATCATATAAAAGGAGCTGGAGTACTTTCTAGAAGATTCGACATACCAATATATGCAAACGAAAGAACCTTGGAAGCTATGCTTCCTAAGATAGGAAAAATAAAAGATAAAAACATAAAAACTTTTGAAACAAGCAAAGAATTAGCTTTTAATGATTTGAACTTCAATTCTTTTAATGTTCATCATGATGCAGTAGACCCTGTAGGCTTTACAGTATCTAATAGCAAAAAGAAAATTTGTCTATTAACTGATACAGGAGTAGTAGATGAAAATATCAAAGAAAATTTAGATAATTTTGATTTGCTATTGTTAGAAACAAACCATGATGTGGAAATGTTGAAAGTAGGCTCCTATCCATTTAATTTGAAAAAAAGAATATTATCAAAATTCGGACATCTTTCAAATGAAACGGCAGGATATTTTCTTACAAGTTTACTCAAGGATAGACAAGAGATAGTACTTCTAGGACATTTAAGTGCAGAAAATAATTTTCCTGAATTAGCTGAAAAAACAGTGAATAATATTTTAGAAGAAAAGGGAATAATCCCTGGTAAAAACGTAAAAATAGAAATGACACATAGAGATAAGGCTGGTAAAATCTATACTTTAAAATAATATTAAGGAAAATTTAAGATAAATCTATTAACCTATAGTTATAAAATATAGGGAGGAAATGTTATGGAAAAATATTATAAAGATAGAATAAAAGAAAAAACTGAAGAAAAGCCAGTTAAAACAAATACCAATGAAAAAGAAATAAAAAAGAGTGAAGGTAAAAAAAGAAGAGGTTTGACATCATACTTTATTGTAGCATTATGTGCAGCTATAATAGGAGGAATGATAGGAGGGTATATATTCCCTTCCTACTTATACGGAAATATAATACCAGTGCCTGAAAATTTGCAACAAACTGTAGAACAAAATGAAAGTACAACAATAAACACCAGTGATAATATAAATTTTGCAGCTGCAGTTGTAGAAAAAGCTTCAGATTCTGTTGTAGGTATTACAACTAGAGAGACTTTTAGAGACTTTTTCGGAGATCAGAAAGTTCAGGAAGGGATAGGTTCAGGAGTAATAGTAAGGGAAGATGGATATATACTTACAAACTCTCACGTAATATCCGATGGAAACTCAGACAGCATAGAAGTCTTGTTTTCAGATGGAACCACATCTTCAGCAGAAGTTCTATGGTTTGAGACCTTATTAGATTTAGCTATAATAAAGGTTGAGAGAACAAACTTAAAAGCAGCTGAACTAGGTGATTCAGATAGTTTAGTAGTTGGAGAACCAGTTGTTGCTATAGGGAATCCTCTATCCCTAGATTTAGATAGGACTGTAACTTCAGGTATAGTAAGTGGATTAGATAGAACATTAAGATTAGAAAATAGTGAAATTGAACCATTAATTCAAACGGATGCTTCAATCAATCCAGGAAACAGCGGAGGACCTTTGCTAAATGCTCAAGGACAGATTGTGGGTATAAACACAGCTAAAATGACATCAGCAGAAGGACTTGGTTTTTCAATACCTATTAATGAAGCAAAACCAATACTAAATAAAATTATTTCAGGAGAAAAGATCGAAGAAGTATATATTGGTATTATAGGAGTAGATTTAGATACCTATGAAGAAAGACTTGGAGTTGAGTTAAGTCCTGAATATGGGGTAGTAATAGTAGAGGTACTTAAGGATTCACCAGCTTATAAGGCTGGTCTTGAAGCTGGCGATATAATACAAAATATAGATGGATATAAAACAGAAAATATGAACAACATTATAAGAAAGCTTTACGAATATAATAAAGGAGATAGTGTTGAGATTGAAATAATAAGAGATTCACAGGAAATAGATATAGAATTAAAATTTGAAGAAAAACCTGAAAATTTCTAATGATTTAAATAGGAGGAACTAATGAAGGATGTACTAGTAGTTTATTTTACACGAACAGGAAACAGTGAAAAGCTAGCAGAGCAAGTAGGTATTAAATTACATGGCGAAATAGATGAAATAAAATCTAAAGTAAAATACTATGGAAACTTTGGTTTTGTTCGGGCAGGATATCGAGCATTAACAAATAAAGTAGACAATATAGAGTTTCAAAAAGATCCTTCAGAATATAAAATACTAATAATTGTTTCGCCTATCTGGGCATCTAATATTCCTGCGCCTGTTAGGGCTTATATAGAAGAAAACAGAAAAAAAATAGATAAATTTGGTTTAATAATAAATGGATCGATGAAGGAAAATAAAAAAGCTTATGATAATTTTGCTGATTTATTAGGAAATCCAATATCAGAATATGTAGCAGACAACAGCAACATTAACTATGAAATATGCCAAAAAGATTTGGAGGATTTTTCAGATAAAATTAGATTTGAATTGGAAAAGGAAGAAGAAAATGATTAAAAAATCAAAAATATTTACTTGTGAGGAGCATATAGACCTGGGAATAGATGACTTTGTTAACCATACTAAACAAGCTCCAAACATAGAGATTACTAAAGATAATAAATGTGATTACTGTGAAAAAAAAGCTGCTTATAAGATATCTTTAGAAACAAATATATAGTCTTGTATTTATAATGACTAAGTGGTATAATATGAAAGCTTAATCCTTGCCCTTTAAATAGGGCCATAGTCCAAAAGGAGGTGAAGACAATGGTAAAATACGAAGGTGTTTTTATTTTAAAACCAAATATGGAAGAAGAAGAAAACAAGTCTCAAATTGAAAGAGTTAAAAGTATAATTGAAGACAATGGTGGTAAGATTGATAATATTGATGAGTGGGGTCAGAGAAGACTAGCTTATGAAATCAAGAAAAATAAAGAAGGTTACTACACTATTATAAACTTTCAAGCTGAGACTGATTTAATTAAGGAACTTGATAGAACAAGTAAAATTAATGAAAATATGATCAGACATATGATAGTTAGAGATGAAAACTAAAGAGGGGATTTAAACATGAATAATGTTGTATTAATAGGAAGATTAGTAAGAGACCCGGAGTTAAAATTCATACCATCTAGTGGAAGAGCCGTAGCTAATTTTACTTTAGCTGTAGATAAAGAGCTTTCGAAAGATATGAAAGCTGACTTTGAAAGCAAAGGAAAGCCTACTGCTGATTTCATTAGAATAACAGTATTTGGCAAGTCAGCTGAAAATTGTGCAAATTATCTAAAAAAAGGAATAATGACTTCAGTAAGTGGAAGAATTTCAACTGGCTCATATACGACAAAATCTGGAGAAAAAAGATATACAACTGAAGTAATAGCTAATAGAGTTGAGTTTATAGAATGGGGTGGAGGTTCATCAGGAAAAAGCAAGAGTAATTCAAAAGATAACTCAGAAGATGAATTTGCCAACTTTGAAGAAGACGACATCTTTGAACCTACAGATGATGACGATATACCATTTTAAATTGAAGGAGGTAAAAAATTGAGCGCTAGAAGAAGAGGAAGAAGACCTAGAAAGAAAGTTTGTAACTTTTGTAAAGACAAAGTGACAAGCATAGATTATAAAGACGCAAATGCATTAGGAAGGTACGTTACAGAAAGAGGCAAAATACTGCCTAAAAGAGTTACAGGAACTTGTGCGAAGCACCAAAGAATGGTAGCAAAAGCTGTAAAGAGAGCAAGAAGTGTAGCTTTATTACCATATACAACAGATTGATATTAAACGCGGCTATGCCGCGTTTTTTTATTGGGGGTTAAAATCAAGGATAAATCCTACTGTTTAACAAACTAGTTATATTATTTCTTAACTTGTGATAAAATGAAACGATAAATTAAATACAGGAGGATAAAATGATAAATAAAGAAAGATTAATAGAAAGATTTACGAGATATGTAAAAATTGATAGTGAAACAGGAAATGAAAAAGAATTTAGTGATACAATTGTAAAAGAGCTTCAAGATTTAGGGTTAGAAGTAAAAAGAGATAAAGCAGGAGAAAAAATTGGTTCAAACTCTAATAATATATACTGTTTTGTAGAAGGACAAGGAAATAAGTCTAGAGTTTACAGCGCTCATATGGATACAGTAAAACCAGGAATAAATATAAATCCTATAGTAGAAGATGATTATATAATAAGTGATGGAAATACCATTTTAGGTGGGGATGACAAAGCGGGTATTTCTATAATAATGGAGGCATTGACAACAATAATAGAAAAAAAAGAAAAACATAACTCGATAGAAATAGTATTTACAATAAGTGAAGAAGGAGGACTTAATGGTTCCAAGAATTTAGACTACTCTTTAATAAATTCAAAGGAAGGATATGTATTCGATAGCGGTGGAGAAGTAGGGACAATAATAAACCAAGCACCATCACAGAAAAAACTTAGAGTAGAAGTAATAGGAGAAGCAGCTCATGCTGGAGGTGAACCTGAAAAGGGAATTAGTGCTATAAATGTTGGAGCAGAAGCAATTAGTAAAATGAAATTATTGAGAATCGACGAAGAAACTACAGCTAACATAGGAACTTTTAAAGCAGAAGGTGCTACAAATATTGTAAACCCTAAAGCCTTTATAGAAGCGGAAGCAAGAAGCTTATCAGAAGAAAAATTAGCTAAACAGATAAACCATATGGTAGAAACCTTAGAAAAAACTGCAGAAAATTATAATGCAAGGGTAAAGATAGAAATAGATCATTTATATACAGCATATAAATATTCAAATAATGATAGTTTAATTAAGGAAGCAGAAAATGCAATGGAAAAATTAGGAATTAAAGCTAAAAAACAAAGTTCTGGAGGCGGAAGCGACGCTAATATTTTCTATGAAAATGGTATAAAAACTATAAATCTTGGCTTCGGTGGAAACCATGCACACACATTAAAAGAGAATTTAAAAATTGATGATTTTATTAAACTAGCTGAAGTTTCTTATTTGCTTATGACTCAGTAAATTTATTAAGAAATCTTAACAAATTCCCTTTCTATTTTAATTTTTTAAGGGTATGTATATATAACAGGAGGATTATTATGGGAAGAGAAAACATTACATTTGGTGGACAAAACATAACATTAATTGGTACTGAGATTAAGGTAGGGGAAAGAGCTCCTAATTTCAGAGGTATCAAAGAAGACCTTGAAGATTACAACTTTTATGAGGAGACAGATAGCAAAATCAAAATAATAAGTGTTGCACCATCTCTGGATACAAAAGTATGCTCTCAACAGGCTGTAGAATTTAATCGTATAGCTTCAAAGCTAAAGGATGACTTTGTAGTTATTAATATAACTGTGGATTTACCTTTTGCTCAACAAAAATTTTGCAGCAATAACATAGTTGATAATATCCAGGTGGTTTCTGATCATAAGTATCTAGATTTTGGCGGCAAATATGGATTTGTTATAAAAGAAATGAGACTTTTATCTAGAGGAGTTATATTAATAGATAAAGATAATACCGTTAAATATGTAGAATATGTAAAAGAAATTACAAATAGTGTTGATTTTGAAAAAGTAAAAGAGGAATTAAGTAATATAAAATAGAATTAGGGAGATACCCTAATTCTATTTTTTAGCTATATGGTTAGTAAAGGCTTGATAAAATGGATATGAATTTAAAGTTTGTCTTCAAACAACATTGTAAGTATTGACCAATTAAGAATAACGAGGTGATAATATGAAGAAAATCGGTGCTTTTTTTGACATAGATGGGACGCTATACAGAGAGGGTATGATAACAGCTATTTTCAAAAAATTTATAAATTCTGATATAATTGGAGCTGATAGATGGTTCAATGAAGTAAAAGAAAAGTATGATAGATGGGATAAAAGAATAGGGAATTATGATGATTATCTTTTAAAAATGGCGGAAATATATGTTGAAGAAATAAAGGGAATTCACAGACACCAAGTAGAATTTATTGCAAGAAAAGTAATAGAGGAAAACGGTGATAGAGTATATACTTTTACAAGAGATAGAATTAAATGGCATAAAGATATGGGTCATGTACTTATAACAATATCAGGCTCACCCATGGAACTCGTAAATGAAATGGCTGAAAAACATGGATTTTACGATTGGATAGGTACCAAATATTATACAGATGAAAAGGGATTTTTCACTGGAGAGATAAATCCTATGTGGGATAGTCAAAATAAATTGAAAGCTGTGGGTAATTTTGTTGAAAAATATGACATTGATTTAAGTAGATCATATGCTTATGGAGACACTGCTGGAGATTATTCTATGCTTTCAATGGTAGGTAATCCTACAGCTGTTAACCCAACAAAAGAACTTTTAAAGGAATTATCAAAAAATGTTAAAATATTAGAAAAGTCAAAAGTAGCAATTGAAAGAAAAGACATGGTGTATGAATTTGACCTTGATCATATTATGAAATAGATAGAATTATTGAAATAAAACTAAATTATAATAATTTATTGAAAAAAGATTAATTTAGATGTAAAATGATAAGTAGGTAAAAAAATATAATTCGTGGGGGGATTATATTTTATTGGCTCAATACTTTAGAGAAAAGAGACAGAGGTATTGAGTTTTTTAAAATTTTTTAGAAGGGTGGAAATTATGAAACTAAAAGTATTAGTAGACAATAATACAATTACAGACAGATATTTTTATGGAGAACCTGGGGTTTCTTACTTAATAGAAGATGATGGAAAGAAAATTCTATTTGATTTAGGCTATTCAGATATTTTCATTGAAAACGGAAGAAAATTAGAAGAGGATTTAAAAGATTTGGATTTTGTTGTCGTGTCCCACGGCCATCTTGATCACACTTGGGGTCTTAAGCACTTGATAGCAAAATTTAACCAATGGGAAACAGAAAAAATTAGCTACAAAAAACCTAAATTGGTAGCACATCCTTTAACTTTTAATTACAAGGAGCTTAAAGGAAGATGTATCGGGTCTTTAATTGGAAAAGATGTTTTAAAGAATTTTTTCGAACTTAAATTTACTAAAGAACCTATGTGGTTAACAGATAGTATAGTATTTTTAGGAGAAGTAGAAAGAACAAATTCTTTTGAGAATATAGATTCATTAGGTGACATATTTATTGATAGTAGAATGAGAGATGATTATTTGTTAGATGATTCAGCCTTGGCCTTTAAAAGCGAAGAAGGCCTTTCTGTTATTACGGGTTGTTCTCATGCAGGAATATGTAATATTATAGAGTATGCTAAAAAAATTACTGAAAAAGAAAAAATTCTAGATATAGTAGGAGGATTTCATTTGCTTGATCCTGAAAAAAACATAATAGAAGAAACTTTAGAATACTTTAAGAAAGAAAAAATAGAAAAAGCACACCCGTGTCATTGTGTAGATTTAAAATCCAAAATACAGTTATCTAAAGTTATAGATATTGAAGAAGTAGGTTCAGGTTTAGTTTTGGAATTTTAAATATAATATTTCATTTTTCTTATTGACAATAAGTCGAATATAAACATATACTATATACTATAAGTTTTAAGATAGATGACAAGAAAGGAGTTTCAAATGGAAGAAAAAGTGAAAAAATCTCTTGAAAAAGTGAGACCAATACTTCAAAGAGATGGTGGAGATGTAGAATTTGTTGGCGTGGAAGATGGAGTTGTTAAAGTTAAAATGAGAGGCGCTTGTGGTACCTGTCCTGGAGCTTTAATGACTATAAAGATGGTTATAGAGCAGACTTTGAAAGAAGATATTCCTGAAGTCAAGGAAGTAGTAGGCGTATAATCTTTAAAAAATATAACCCTAGTTGTTAATAACTAGGGTTATATTAATGTTTTTCTCTGTTTTTAGGCTTCATATTATTCAATAATTTTCCAATTATGGTTTTCGGCATAGGCTCTTAAATCATTATCTGGTGTTACAGCGGTAGGATTACCGGTAAGTTCCATAATATATCTGTCATAGAGACTATCACCATAGGCTTTACTTTCTTTCCAGTTGATTAAATCTTCACTAAGAGAACCTAAAATTTCATCTTTCTTTTTCATACCACTAATTATTTTAATATCCTGTTCAAAATTTATTCCATTATCTGTAATAGGTAGCTTTGTGCCGATTATATTTTGAAATGGTAAATCTCTTAAGGCAATATCTAACATTATTTGGAAACAGCCTGATACCATAACAAGCTTATAACCGTTATTAGAAGCTTTTTCAATTTCTTCTAATACTTTTGTGTTATAAAAATCTCCAATATTCTTACAAGATTTTTCAAAGAAAACCTGTATTTCTTCTCTGTTCATACCTTCAAAAATTTTCAAAAAATCCATTGTAGCTTGAATTCTAAAGCTTTCTTTCGATAAAAGTTTAATTTTATTTAAAAAGTATTTTTTTAGGAGTTTTTTCTTAACTGCTGTTTTTGAATATTTAGAATATCCAAATTCTTCCCATTTATCCATTAAATAAGGAATAGTTTCTTCCTTAAATAAAGTTCCATCAAAATCAAAAATAGCTAATTTCATATAATCGCTCCTTAAGTTTTATTTTGAAAAAACATTTTATGTAAACTATTAAATCCCTTATAAAATATCAAAAGGTTAAATAAACCCAGAATAAAAAATATTGTGTTTGGAAATAGGGCCATTAAAGTAAAAATAAAAAAATTTTCAAACTTACTAGGAAAAAGAATAGCTTTGTTTTGAGAATTATAAGTATTTAAAATTATTCCTACTAAATAAAATAAGTACATAATACCAAATTGTGGATAAATTAGATAAAATCCAATCATAATAAAAGAATCAACGACTTTATTGAGAATAATTTCTTTTCTAAATTCAAAAGAGGTATCATCATACCTTAATTTAATGATATTGTTTCCTATCAGGTATAAGTAAAAAGAAATCCATAAAACCAATATATACAAAAAATTCAAATTAAAAGATATAAGTACAGAAGAAATCAGTCCTAATGTAAAAGAAAAAAAGTAAATATTATTATGGGTAAGATTTGATTTTAGTATTTTTTTTGTAGGGTTTAGTATAAAAAATTTTTGAATTGAACTAGAATTAGAGTTATTCATAGCTACCTCCTGGTTTTCATATTATATTTATACCCATATGATTATTAAGTATAAGATTTCATTTAAAGTATATCGAAAAAATATAAAAAATTCCAAAAAAATATGGAAAAATCCTGAAAATATTATATAATAAGTCTAAATTTAAAATTATAAGGAGATTAAAGTGAAAAGTATTTATGAATCTAATTTAAAAGATTGGCAAAGAATTCTTAAGAGTCTTGATTATACTAATGAAGAAGACTTTGAGACATTGGAATCAAAAATCAAAGATTTTTTTAAGGATGCAGAAGAGGATATATTAGAAGATTTGTACGAATATTTAGAATCAGAATTAGCAGTATACTCTGATGCGGAAATAGGGGAACTAACAGATGAAGAAATAGAAAGCATATTAGATTTTATAAATGAATAAGGTTGGGATATCCCAACCTTATTTTTTAATAGCCTTTTTTAAATGAGTATTGGTTAATCATAGAAGCTTTATCCTTTTGATACTTCTCAATATTTTCTTTTACAATATCATATGCTTTAGCTAAATAATTTACATTTGGACCGCATATATGTGGAGTGATTACTATGTTATCCAAATTCCATAGAGGGCTTTCCTTAGGAAGAGGTTCTGTTTCAAAAACATCAGATATGTATTTTCTAAATATTTTGTTTTTCAATGCATAATACAAATCTTCTTCATCGACTGTACCACCTCTGCCGAGATTAAGCATGCAAGATGAAGATTTCATCTTAGACATTAGTCCCTTATCTACAAATTTTTCTGTTTCCGGTGTATAAGGCAGAAGATTTACTATATAATCGCTATTTTTAAATACTTCACCTACATTATCGTTAGTATAAACCTTTCTTACGTGAGGTACGGGACTATAACTTCTTTTTGCGCCAATTACATCCATACCCATAAAGCTGGCTTTTCTTGCTAACTCCTGTCCTATTGATCCCAATCCAATTATACCTAGAGTCTTACCTTTTATTTCGTCCTGCTTAAAATCTGGATCCCATTCTTTTTGCTGTTGCTTTAATAGTAGTTGGTCTAAATTTCTAGCATCAAGTATCATCATGCTTAAAGCATACTCAGTCATATGGTTTTTGTGGATACCTCTTCCAGTTGTTAAAATAATTCCCTTATCTTTGATAGTCTTAAGGGGTAATGAATCAACACCGGCCATTAAACCCTGAACCCACTTTAA
Organism: Eubacteriales bacterium; assembly: GCA_046482875.1. Taxonomy (GTDB): domain Bacteria; phylum Bacillota; class Clostridia; order Tissierellales; family Dethiosulfatibacteraceae; genus UBA8670. Next base: position 21,169 of record JAWOEG010000039.1, read on the forward strand.
ATTAGGAGCTAAATCTAAATGTTCATCTTTTAATTTCATTGTCAATAGCGCGTCGGCTTTTGGTATTTTTTCTTTAAGTTCTTCCTCAGACTGTGTAAATTCGAAGTTAATCTCAGGAAAATCCTTAGGTAGTTCTTTCAATTTGTCTGGTTTAAAAGGGAAAGAATTTATTATTATATTCATATAATCGCCTCCTTACTATAATATTATACCCAATTTAATAAAAAAAAGACACCCTTTTGGATGTCTTTGATTTTTGATTTTATTCTTCTTCGTCTTCTGGTGATTCTTCAACTTCGTCATCGTCTTCGCTACCGATAAGAACTGGTTCTTCGCCTGTCAATTCTTCTTCTAATTCATCTTCAGGTTCTTCATCAATAGTTGTAACTGAAACTATCATTTCATCTGGGTCGTTTAGTATTTCAATACCTTCGATAGCTTCTAAGTCTGAAACATGTAGACTATGGCCTAATGTTAGTTCTGAAACATCAAGTTTAATTTGTCGAGGAATCTCAGTACTAGGACATCTAATTTCAACTTCGTCAAGTTGATGTACAACAGCACCTTCGAATTTTGAAATTTCTTTACCAACAAGTCTAATAGGTATAGTAACTTCAACTTTCTGTGAACGATCGATATTGTAGAACTCAAGGTGAAGAATGTCATTGGTTATAGGATGTGTTTGAACATCCTTTAACATCGCAAAATAACTTTCTCCATCAAGTTCAATATCAACTATTGCATTACGTCCTTCACTACTCAATATTTCTTTGAATTCTTTATTGTCGATTTGAATTGTTTTAACTTCTATATCCTTACCGTATAATACAGCAGGTATAGCACCTGTGCTTCTTATTTTTTTAGAACGACTTGTACCAGTGTCATCTCTAAAAGTAGATTTAAGCTTCATATAATCTTTCTCTCCTTCTAATTAAATTGTAACAAATACTTGCATATATCAAATCAAGTGATTCATTATTTTCAAAAATAACTAAAATAAATTTTAGCATAAATTAATCTAAAATACAAATGTAAATATACACTTCTTTCATATTATAATAGTAAAATACTTTTGTGTCAAAAAATACTTTTAATTAGTTAAAAAAATTTTAAAAATACTACTGAAAACTAGTTAGTTAGCTATTTAAAAAAAATCTATTTCCCAGGAAATATTCGCGACTTTAGATATGGTTACATATATTGAACAGTATTTTGCAGCTAAAGCTGCTGCTTTTTTTAAACCCAAATCATTACTGCTGTTTTTAACCTTTAATCTAAGCTTAACCCATTTTAAGGTAGCAGGGGGTTTATCTCTTTTTTCTCCTTCTATGAAAATTTCTGCAAAATCGAAATCTATTCTTTTTTTATTTGCTACATCTAAAAAAGTAGAATAGTAACAGGAGCCCAATGCTCCTAAAAGCATATCATAGGGTTCAAGGGTGTCTTCTTCAAGACCTACTTTTGTGCTGCCTTTTTCGGCTATTAAATCGCCTGAAAATTGATTTGTAAAATTCATAGTAATTTTCTTTTTGTTCATAAATACCTCCGTAAATTATTAGTATTATTATAACAAAAAAATTAAAGAATTAAAACTTTTTATAAAATCTGTTATAATAAAAGTAACCTAAAAAACCTATGAAAAGATTAGATAAGACTTTTTAAGAGGAAGAATTTAAAATTTTACTACTTTGATTAAATAATATATAATCAAAAAAGAAAATAAAAAACGGAGGTTGATTATGCAGTATAGAAAATTTGGAAAAACTGGAGAAGAAGTTTCAGTTCTGGGTTTCGGATGTATGAGATTCCAGACCAATAATGATGATACAAAAGATATTAAGGAAGATCTAGCTATAAAGCAGATAAGATATTCAATAGACAAAGGTGTAAACTATATAGATACAGCATACCCATATCACGGAAAAATGAGTGAACCCTTAGTAGGTAAAGCTTTACAGAAGGGATATAGAGAAAAAGTTAAATTAGCAACTAAGCTTCCTTCCTGGTTAATAAAAAAAAGAGAAGACTTTGATAAGTATATGAAGGAGCAGATGGAGAAACTTCAAACGGATTATATAGATTTTTATTTGGTTCATGCAATCAACAAAGAAAGATGGGATAACTTAAATAAGCATAATTTATTTGAGTTTCTTGATCAGGTTAAAAAGGACGGAAGAGCAAAGTATGTAGGGTTTTCTTTTCACGATGAGCTTCCTTTATTTAAAGAAGTAGTAGATAGCTACGATTGGGATTTTTGTCAAATACAGTATAATTACTTAGATAAAGAATATCAGGCAGGGGAAGAAGGTCTTAATTATGGAGCAGATAAAGGTTTAGGAATAATAGTAATGGAGCCTCTTAGGGGTGGTAAACTTACTAAAAAAGTTCCCGAGGATATAAGTAGTATATTTGAAAAATCAGAAAGAAATTGGACTCCGGCTCAATGGGGATTCAAATTTGTTTGGAACAACCCAAAAGTACATGTAGTACTAAGCGGAATGAATCAAATGGACCATATAGACGAAAATATTCAAACAGCAGAAGAAACTACTCCGAATTCATTAAATCCTCAAGATTTAGAAGTTCTTTCAAAAGTAGAAAAAATATATAATGAGAGAATAGTAGCAAACTGTACGGATTGTAAGTACTGTATGCCTTGCCCTAACGGAGTAGATATTCCTGCAAACATAGAAATGATCAATGAAGCATACATGTTTGATGATATAGAGGGACATAAAGAATCCTATGCTAAATTTATTGAGGATGATAAAAAAGCATCCAATTGTATAGAATGTGGATTATGTGAGCCTAAGTGTCCTCAGCATATAAGTATTATGGCAGTAATGAAAAAAGTAGATAGGGAATTAGGATAAATAAAAATGGGGCTAATGACATGAGTCAGTTCATAAGCCCCATTGTTTTATTATTTATAAGAAATTTTTTTATATTTCTATTAAATCATAATCGCCACTTCCCATTCCAATTTTCTCGCAGTGTTTGAGAGTTTCTCTCCCTTCTTCAAAAAGTTTTTTTCCTGAAGAATTTTGCAGCAAATCTAATGATGCTGTATCTAAAGCAAGGGGATCAGTTGAAGCTGCTACACCTACATTATCAGCAATCAAATCCATTTTATTTCCTACACAATCACATTTTTGTGTTATGTTAATTATAAATGATATGTATATATTGTCCTTGTTTAATGCAGCTGCATATGAATATTCAGCTAATTTTTTTCTAAAATTATTAGTTTTCCAGCTATTGACTATTGCGCCTTCAGGACATACAGCCATACATCCTGCACAGCCGATACATTTATTTCTTTTTAAGAATGCCACACCATCTTTTATGGAAATTGCATCAACATCACAGTTTTCTACACATATTCCGCAACCTATACATTTTGAAGTTTTAATAACAGGAGCTATTTCTGAATGTTGAGCTAACTTTCCCCCACGAGAAGCAAAACCCATAGCTAATTGTTTCAAGGCTCCACCAAATCCAGCTATTTCATGACCTTTAAAATGACTTAAAACAATAAATTTATCGTAATTACTGTATTTTTTTCCTATTTTACAGTTTTTATAGTAATCTTTATTAATTTCGATTTCTGTATATTCATCACCTATATCTCCATCAGCTATTTCTATAGGGATTTGTGTAAAACCATGTTTTTTTGCAAGTTTAATATGACTATTTTTTGTTGTTCTTTCTCCCCTATAAAGCACGTTAGTTTCTATATAAAATGGATTTGATTTTTTGGATTCAATATAGTCTATTATTTGGTTATATGTGTAAGCAGGAGTAAATGTTTTGTTACCCTTTTCTCCGAAGTGTACTTTTATAGGCATCTTTTTATTGAATTCATATTTCTCTTCCTTGACTATTACGTCTAAAAGATCTTTGGCGTAGTTTCCAAGCTTTTCGTAATTTTTGGTCGATGTTTTTTTAAAATATACTTTAGTCATAAATTCTCCTTTTTCAATTATTATTCTAATATTTTATCACAAAGATAAATTTCTGCAAACTAATCGCTGGCCTTAGACCTAAAAGTAAATAAGTAGAATCCTAAAAACATAACAATACTTACTAATATAAAGGTAAAAGCATAACCCAAACTTTCTATAAAGATGCTACCCATAATAGGTAGAATTACAACTAAAATATTTAACGTTCCTCTTACTCCAAGGTATACAGTTCTTTTATCTTCTGGAGCTATGTCTAATAAGTATGAATCGAAACCTATTCGTCTTCCACTTATGATGAAGCCTAATAGTAAAAAAACGAAACTGTAAGCATCTGGGCCTATTCTAGAAAGAAAAAGGGCTACGAGTGGTATTGTACCACCAGTTAAAATACAAACTTTAATAACAGATTTAGCACCAAATTTTCTGGAAAGATATCCCCATATAAAATTAGAAAAAACTGTACCGCTTATTTGAAAGAGAAGATATTTTCCGATATAGCTTTGATCTATATTAAATATATCTCTAGCAAAAACCATATAAAAAGGTAAAATCATCAAACTAAAACTTGCCATATTTTCTACCAAGATAAAATTTGAATAATTCGAATCTTTTTTTAGTAAACTAGGGATTTCCTTCAAATAATTAATAAGAGTGTCGTCATCTTTTTCAACTACAATAGAAGGAGGTTCTTTAATTAGCCAAAACCCTAGTGATGCAATTACAAGGCCGATAAAGCCAATTGAAAGCAAAATAACATAGTTAAAAGGATAGTTAAAACTTCCTAATGAAAAAACTTTATTAACTACCATACCGCCGGCAAAGGCGGCAATACTTCCAACAAATTGTTTAGAGGAATAAAGAGTTCCTCTTTCTTTACTCGAAAAAAGTTTTCCTATTAATTCTGAATAGGATAATCCTGCAAATCCTCCGCTTATTGAAAACATTAGTATTAAAAAGAAAAAGCTTACAATAACAATGTTAGAATTATCTACTGAAAAGAAATATACAAATAAGGCCATTCCTAAAAATGATAAAGCCCTTAGGTAAATACCTATTAACAAAAATTTTTTCTTGTATTTATATTTTTTCATATAATGGCTAAAAACTGCATTAAATAATAAAGGAGCACCTAACATTATTGAATAAAGTATTCCGAATATAATTTTATATTCTGTCAAACTATCAACAAGAGAGGGAAAAACTGTGTTGAAATCTATCATAGACATAGTTAAAGATAAAAATAAACCATGCCAGAGAAAATAAAAATAGAAAATTTTACTATTTGTATTATTCATAGAAATATACCTCCTTAGGGTATGATACATTATAAGATTATAACTTTACCGAGTATAATTCAATAAAATTACGGAAATGTCATAAAAAAATTAGGGGACGGTACTTGACTTTTCTTTTTTATTGATGTATAGTTACAAATAGTTAATAGAAAAGGTGATGGATATGAGTAGAGAAGCTAGAGAAAAAAGTAGCTTTGGTACCTACTACATTAAACAAATAGGCTCGCCAGATGTTAACTTGTTTGATAATGATATAGAAAGAGAAAAATTCATAGAAATTTTAAAGAAGTCGAAAAAGAAATTTGACTTTAAGTTATACAGCTACTCTTTAGATAATTTAAATTTCTATGAATTAATAATATTTGACAACGGCAGTGATATATCAAATATTATGAAAAGCATTAACATATCATATTCAATATACAAAAAAACATCAGTGAAGCTTTTCAAAGACAGGTATAAAAGTAAGATTATCAAAGATTACTATGATCTACTTAATACTACTAAAAGGATACATTGTCGAAAAAAAGAAAGCAAATGGAATAGTTGTTGTGAATATACAAGAGAAAAAAAGGAAAGAAGTTTGCTGGATATGGAAGATGTACTTAGGGTTTTCAATTTCAAAGATATGGATTCTGCAGAGGCTTATAAAAACTACTTAGATGAAAAGATATCAGAAGAAGAGATTTTATGTGATAAGGACATTGTTTTATGCGATAATATTAGAGAGTGTATCAATACGATAAAAGAAGCTGAAATGAAACTAGAGAAGATACTCCATAAAAAGGGATATACTTTTAAAGAATTGATTAATAATAAGGAAGAAAGAAATAAAATTATTAAACTTTTTAGAAAAAGTTCTACCTTAAGTCTTAAAGAAATAGGAAGTATTTTTGGAGGACTAAGTGAATCATCAATTTGTAAAATATTGAGTAAATAGTGCCACAAAGTGGCATTTAAATTTAAAGGCGTATTCAAGTAGCGTCTACAAATTAAAAATAGAGGTGTTGAAATGGGATTTGAATTAAATTTTGATTCAAGCAGTATAAAAAGTAACACAAAAAAGTTAGAAGATAATGTTATGTATGATGTGCTTATAATTGGAGGCGGACCTGCAGGGTTGAATAGTGCTCTTTATGCAACGCGTAACGGACTAAAAACAGGTATAATAGCCGAAAAGTATGGAGGACAGGTTCTTGATACATCTTCGGTAGAAAACTACTTAGGCTATGAATCTATACCGGGTGAGGATTTAGTAGGTGCTTTTAGAAAGCACGTAGAAAAGTATGAAATTCCTATAAAGAAGGATAGTAGAGTAGAAAAAGTAGAGAAGAATGATAACAGATTTTACTTATCTATGTCTGATGGAGTGGAGTTAAAAACAAAAACACTAATAGTAGCTACAGGGAGTAAACCTAGAAAATTAAATGTACCGGGAGAAGAAGAATTTTCTGGAAAGGGGGTTGCTTATTGTGCAATATGTGATGCACCACTATTTCAAGGAAGAGATGTAGTTGTAGCTGGCGGTGGAAATTCAGCTGTAGAAGCTACTATAGATATAGCAAAGATTGCAAATAAAGTTTACCTAGTCCAGAGAAGTGTGCTGAGAGCTGAAAAAGCCTTAGTAGATAAATTAGAGACTTTAGATAATATAGAAATTTACTTAGGGACCCAGGTAAAAGAAATATACGGAGAAAAATTAGTAAAAGGAATAAAAGTATATAATAAAGAAGAAAATAAAGAATTCAATATTAAAGCAGATGGGATATTTGTTGAAATAGGATATGTGCCAAACAGTAAACCATTTAAAGATTTAGTTAAAACCTTACCTAGCGGTGAGATTGAAATAGATTGTTCATGTAACACGAGTGTACCGGGATTATTTGCGGCAGGAGATGTAACTACAGTACCCTATAAACAAATATCAATTTCAAGCGGTGAAGGAGCAAAAGCAGCTCTAAGTGCAAATGCATATATAAATAAACTTAAATAATAGGAGGATAAAAAAATGGCATTACTTAATGATGAAATTAGAACAAATTTAGAAGAAGTATTTGGTAAAATGAAAAAAGAGGTAACTATTGCATTATTCACAAAGGAAGATGGATGTGAAACTTGTAAAGATACTCTAGACTTTATGAAAGAAATCGAAGAAGTTGGAGAAAAAATAAAATTAGAAGAATACGACGTGGAAAAAGACAGTAAAAAAGCTGAAGAGCTTAAGGTTGAAATGACACCTAGTATAGTATTGTTAGATAGTGAAGGTAAAGACCAGGGAATCAAATTTTATGGAATTCCTGCAGGACACGAGATAAATTCATTGATCACAGGATTAATTGAGGTATCAGGAGCTGGAGAAGAGATACCGGCAGCTTTAAAAGAAAGAATTGCTAAGATACAAAATCCTGTAGATATAAAGGTATTTGTGACTCTTGGATGTCCCCATTGTCCTGGAGCTGTTGCAAAAGCACATAAGCTTGCCTTGGAAAATCCAAACATAAATGCTCAGATGATTGAAGCACAAACATTTTCCGAGTTATCTGACAAATATGATGTAAGTGGAGTACCAAAAATAGTAATTAACGAAGAACACGATTTAGTAGGAAATCAACCTATAGAAAAATTCTTAGAAACAATAGAAAGCATATAAGAAAAACATATTAAAAGGTCTCTTCGTTTCATCCGAAGAGACCTTTTGTTTTAATAATTTTGGATTTATCTTAAAAAATTCCGTAAATTTCTTGGACCAGGATAGATTATTCAATATATATTCTTGTTTTATTTATCTCTTTTGAAATTTGTATTACAAGTGTTGAATCTCCAAGTCATTTAAGTTATAATTATTGAGGTAGTTTGAAAAGGAGAATAAGAATATGACAAATCAAAGAAAAGCCGATATCTCTCTATTTTTGGTAACCATTGGATGGGGTATATCTTTTTTATTAACTAAAAATTCCCTGGATTTTTTAGAAACATATAATTTTTTAGCCATAAGATTTTTACTGGCGTTTTTTATATCTTTTGGGATTTTTTATAAAAGATTTAAAAATTTAAATAAAAAAACTGTTAAATACGGAATTGGATTAGGAATACTGCTGTTTTTGCACTACGCCCTTCAGACCGTTGGATTAAACTATACCACAGTATCAAAGTCCGCATTTATCACAGGACTAAATGTAATTATGGTACCGGTATTTTCAGCTCTAATTATTAAAACAATTCCGGAAAGAAAAGTTATCTTCAGTACAATTATAGCATTTACCGGACTTGGATTACTTACATTGAATGGTAACATCGACGGTGTTAATATTGGAGATGTTTATACATTTTTATGTGCCTTGGTTTTCGCATTATATATAATACTGGTTGGTAAATACACCGTAAAGGTAGAATCAATATCCTTTGCTACTATACAGCTTGGTGTGGTAGGGATTTTAAGTTTAATAACTTCTTTTATGATAGAAAGCCCTATAATTCCTACGGAGGCAGCGGCTTGGGGAAATATAGTATTTCTAAGTGTTGTATGCACATCTGGAGCGTATTTAGTTCAAAACGTAGCTCAAAAGTTTACTTCGCCCTCTCATACAGCGCTTATATATACTGGAGAGCCTGTATTTGCAGCATTTTTTGGATATATATTTTTGGGAGAATTACTTTCCTTCAGAGGAACTTTAGGAGCACTTATGATACTTTCAGGAATGTTGATAGTAGAAGTAAATTTTAAAAAGCTATTTAGAAGTAAAAAAAAATAAAGCAAGTTAAAAAAAGACTGCAGATTAATCTGCAGTTTCTTTTATTTAAAGTCATCTATGAATACAGCTAAAAGGTGAGCTTTTTCTATAATATTATGCTTCAATATATACTCTCTTCCACTGAACTCTTTTTTGCCGGAAGGTCCAAAACCATCGATTATTATTTTTTTTGAATCAGAAAAAGCTATATTATTTGAACTCCATCTATGGTCGCTGCTTACTATAATATCTATATTATCAGCTATTCTTTTAAGTTCTTTAAAGCTTTCTTCGGTTTGTGGTGTAAGCTGCATAGGTGGCCTTCTTTCGCTACCTTCGATTTGAAAATTATAAATATTTTTAAATTTTTTCTCAGGAATCATTTTTCTTATCTTATCATCGAAAGTAGTATATAAGTCTGGATCTCCAAATCTAATGTTTAAAGTCGATTCTCCGTGAAAATAAGGCTCGGTAATGTTAGAGCTTATATTCATTTTGCTTGGAGAAATTACTATACCTTTATCTTCATCCGTTTGCTTTACCATTTTATTTATAGTTTCTGTAAATACATTAACAGCCTTTGCAACATCTTCTGTTTTTGTAAATCTTTTCATATTCATAGAAATCTTGTATTTAGCAGAACCGGAACGACTAGTAACCATACCTCCGTGAATAAAACCACCGTTTAAACCTAAAATTATCTTAGCATTCTTACTTTTATCTTTGATATATTTTTTGCTGAACCTTCCCTGCATTAAATCATCGGAAGTTAGTAAAATACCAATTCTCTTATTTTTAAGTTTTTTCGTATATTTTAAACTTTGAAGAGCTACCAATGCAGCGGCAATTCCTCCTTTATGTTCCCATATCCCGGTACCGTAGAGGCGATTTTCTTTATCTTGGAAATATTTTTGTTTTTCTGGTTTTACAGTGTTATCTAAATTGCCTAAGAGCAGGATGTCAATATCAGTACTGTCGGTGTTTGAAAAATAAAGCACGTTTCCTACTTGACTTTGAGGAAAAACTTCAGTGGTAAATCCTAAAGAAGAAAGTTTAGCTTTTATAGAATTACCAAATTTATTAACACCTTCAATATTCTGAGTATATGTATTTTGGTCTACAAAATTATTTAAGATTTTAATTATGTAATCTTCTCTTGTACGTAGATAGCTTCTTATTTTAATCGTGGTAGGAATTCTTTTGCTTGAAGACTTCTCTTTAGTTTTTTCTATATTAAAATATCTCATAGAAGCTACATCAAGCATTTTATTTACTAGCTCATGATAATTTAAACCATAGGTTTTAGCTGCGGCTACATATGAACCACCAAAACCTAAACTTGCCATAGAATTAACTTCCAAAACATAAATTTGATTATCTAAGCTCAATCGTATATCAACTCTTGCAAAGTCTCTTAATCCTAAAGAAGTAAATACCTTTTTGCTTATATCCTGCATTTCTTTTGCAAGATCATCAGGTATTTGTGCAGGACAAATTTTATTTTTCGGTTTGTTTTGTTTATCATCTACAGTTTGTATAGCATTTGGATCTCCTTCTAGATCTATCTCTAACACAGGGAAAGTTTCTACAGGATTATTTCCGATCAATCCAACTGCAAACTCTCTTCCTTTAATAAATTGTTCTACTAAAGCTTGTTGATGAAATTCAGAGATTATAAACTCTACAGCATCTCTAAGGTCTTCTTCGTTATATACAACTCTTAAACCAAAAGATACGCTTTCCATTTTGGGCTTTACTATTACTGGATATTTTACATCAGTCATATCATCAGATTTAGAAGAAAATACCCAAAAATCTGGGGTAGGAAGATTATTTTTTTGAAGGATAATTTTAGTTATAACTTTGTCTAATGCTAAAGCGTGACCTGATGGATTTGAACCTACATAGGGTATACCTGTCATTTCAAGCATAGAAGGAATATGTGTGTATCTGCTTTCTCCCTGTATTCCATATGCCATGTTAAATACTATGCCGTGCTTGATATCATTACCAACTCGCGGGAAAAAATCCTTTAATTTATCAAATACTTCCATATTGCCGTCTATTATTTCAACATTGTGACCGTTTTTTTCTAAAGCTTCAGCTACTTTTTTTACTACTCTTGGGTTATATATTTCTTTGTTTTGCATTCCAAAAACGTTTATTACTTTTCTTCTATCTTCGTTATAAACTATTGCAACTCTCAAATCAATCACCTACCTCTAATCCACATAATTTAATAAAATTTTTAACCATTAATAATCCATCATCCTTACTTACTTCAGGATGACCTTGGAATCCATATATAGGTTTATCCTTGTGTTTTATAATTTCCGTATCGCAAGTATCAGATTTAGCTAGTGATATGAAGTCTTTTGGCATTTCTGACACATAATAGTTATGCCGCTTTTGTATTTTGACCTTATTTGATGTCAATCCTTCAAAGATTGGGTCATCCATATTTGTTATTTCTATTTCTTCTTTTCTCCTATGAGATTCCTGTAATCTTTTTATACGACCATAGTTGTGAATTGCTATAATCTCATGACCTAAACAAAAACCCATTACAGGAACATCAAAATTATGGAGGGCCACAAAATTTGTAGTTAAATTTAGGGGGGTGTAGGGATTACCGCGACCACCTGAAAGTATGATACCGCTTATTTTCGACTGAAAAGATAATGTTATGGGTTGATTATGGTCGAAAAAAATAAAATCAAAATCTTTTTCTGCGAGAAATTGACGTTTAAAAGTTTTAATATAGGAGCTTTGATTATCAATTATTAATAGCATGTTTTTACCCTCTTATTTTTTATTTTTTGATAGAATAATAATACTTTATAAACACCATAAAATCAACAACTTAAATTAATTTTTAAAATATTTAATATTGGGAATTATTTTCCATAGAGAATTTTGATAATTTTATTTTTTAAATAGATATTGCAGATATATATTTAAATATACCTGCAATATAACTATATTTTAATTATTTATCTAATTTTTTCCCGAACTTTTTAAATACCTTGCCAAGCTTTCCTTTAGCTTCTTCGAGATTGGTTTCAGCTTTGCCTTTTAATTCAGCTAAATCTTTTTCAGCTTCGTTTTTCTTTTCTTCTAGTTCTTTTATTTTTTCTTTAATTTCAAGGTCATCTTTTTTGTCTTTCGCCTTTTCTTTTAATTCTTCTATTTCAGCATTTTTTTCGTGAATAAGAGCTTCTAATTCTTTTAACTTCTTTTTAAATTCTTCTTTATATTTCTTTGTTTTTGACATTCATAACCCTCCTAAAATTTTTTTAAAAAATTGCTCTATTACATATATACCAGTATTATCCTTGAATATTCACATGAAGACCTATATTTAAATAAAAAATATCATAAGTGTATATAAATTTAATTGGTTTGGGTAAATATATAATGAATATTAAATGAGGGGGTAAGTGATTTTCACTAATCACTATTGAAAGATGGTTGATGGAAATTCTCTAAATTTTCCAGGAATTTTTCAAATTTTCCTTGTAATCTATACTATATTTACTCCAACCGATTATTAAAGCACCGATAGCTGAATTGTAAATAGGATCTACAGGACTCATATTTGGATATATTTCCTGTAGTTTTTTTATTAGGTTATCCTTTATATAATCACATCTTAAGATTATACTTCCAGAATAGGTGAATAGAAAGGCTTCATCTGAACAATATAGCTTTCCTATAAGTGGACAAACTAAATTAAATAAATCATCAACAGCTTTATTTACAAGAAAAAGTGACAAGGAATCCTTTTCTTTTAGATGTTTAAATACTAGTGGAGCTAAAGAGGCTATTTCTCTTGTATTGTGTACTTTATCATAAGCATAAGTTATAGTATCTCTTGGGTCTTTTATTTTGATATGAGTAAGCAGTTCATAATAGAGTTTGGTTTTTTCGAACCTACCGTCGTAAATCTTCATAATCATCTTTAAAGCATTTAAACCTATATTGTAACCGCTTCCTTCATCTCCTAATACGTGAGTCCATCCACCCATCCTGTGGTAGTTTGAATCCTTTTTACCAACAGCAACTGAGCCTGTACCAGAAGCAACTATTAACCCATTTTGATAATCTAAACCTCCAGCTAAGGATGTGTAAGAGTCATTTTTCAAAAGAACATCACAAGACAAATTCATAGAATCAAAAATAGATTGAAGTACCTTTCTATCTCCCTCTCTATCAAGTCCGGCTATTCCTGCAGATATGAATTTTAAATCATTTCCACCTATACTATTTTCTTTTTTAAAAAAGTCAATTACTTCACTAAATACTAGTTTAGTAGATTCTTTACCGATTATCTGATAATTGCTCGGGCCGAAGTTCTTTTTGTTAAGAACATTTCCCTTCATATCTCCTAAATATGCTAAAGTCTTACTACCGCCACCGTCTATTCCTATACAGTATTTCATTTTTTTCCTTTCATATTTTTATATTTTCTTTCTTGCCATTCCCAACTTTGAATTGCAGCAAAGCCGGCTAGAATAGCAGAAATAAAAATATTTTTAAAAATTAAATTTCCAAGTTCAGCCACGCTAAAGACTATTTGATGCACAGCAAAGTCTTTTAATATTAATAGAATTAATATTATGATTGTGCCTACAGCAGTTCCTTTTAAAAAATAACTTTTTTTACCTTTTTTTCTTCTTTCTTCCCATTTTTCCAGGAATTTTTCATCAACAGTCATTATAATCAACTCCTAAATTGAACTATAAGATAATATTATAAACAAGGGCTAAGCCAATGGTTATAAGTACTAAAACAGGTGCAAAAAACTTATACTCTTTATAAAGTTCTATAGTACTGACTCCCATAATCTGTGTAGTAAAGGCCTGACATAGATGCAGAGGAGAGAAAAAGTATCCAACAAAGGAACAAGCAGTAGCAATAAATACGTAAAGATGCATCAGTTGATAGGATACATCTAATTGAGCTATCAAAGGTAGGGTAATGGCCATAGCTGCTACTTGGTATCCTGTAATAAATCCAAAAAAAGTGGATGTTATCAACAAAACAAAAAGTATTGAAATCATACTTGAGCTTGCTGCAAATATATTATTGAAAATAGCAAGCATATCAGTCATTTCCATAATAATATTTTGCATTATAAGTACTGCAGTTACTGTTAAAACTATATTTAAATTTACAGATTTCACAGCATTGATTAAAAAAGATTTTTTATCTCCTAAAATATAAACTATAAGTAAACTTGCAAACATAGATATATAAAAAGGTATACCGGTAATTCCTGTAATAATAACACATACGTATATAGGAGAAGTATAAATTGCCAGTTTTTTAAAATTGCTGAAATTTCTACCCTTGGCCTTCCTGTCTCCTAAGTCTATATCTCTAAGAAACATAAGATATCCGGCTGCAATGATTCCTAATACAAAAAAGAAATTTAATCCTATAAGTAAAGGAACACTTATATCAGGCATTATTGAAGTAACTATTAAAATAGATGTAGAATAAGGTAGTAGAAACATAGCAATGTGTCTAAATACTAAATTTATTACAGCTCTTCTTGAAGGAGATAAATTTATTTCTCCTCCTATCTTATTTACGAAAGGAGCTGATAAAATAGCACCTCCCGGTATAATTAAAACTCCTATCATTGCCGGAATTATAGTGATTATATTTCTTTTACTTCCAATAAGCTTCTGCATAGTTTCAACAATGATGTCTAAAATTTGGTAATGTTTCATTACACCTCCTAGTATACTTACCATAGTAACTACAAGTATGGTATTCATAGAAGACATTTGAGTAAATACATTTACTATTGCCCCACCTAGAGATTCAAAGCCTATCCCTGAAACTATACCCAAGACTAAAGAAGTTATGAAGATAGAGTATCCTAGTTTAACTTTTGATTTTATTAATATGGGTATGAGCATAAATGCCAATACTGCTGTTATTAGTTGATACATAATCTGACCTTCCTTTTATGTTATAGATTTTTTTTGATTGATCCTAATATACCTCTGGCTTTTAGGCCTAGAGTTCTTGTAACTGTACTAATAAAAAAATTTTGAAATCATTTTATTTCTTTAACTATTGTAAATCTATATCTTTTAGAAATAAAAAGCTTAATTTATTAATAGTTTCATATTTGCTATATATTATATCATAAAATCTTGTAAAAGTTATACACAGAGGTAAGATGGAATCTATTTGACACTAAAAATTGAAATAGATATAATGGGTTTAATTAGAAAATATGAACTAAGGAGAGTATAATGATAGTAATAGTATCAAAAAACACAGTTAAAGAAGGAAAAGTAGAAGAGTTCAGAAATCTAACAAAAGAATTAATAAAATTAAGCCAAAAAGAAGAAGGTTGTATAGAATACAACTTGTATCAAGATACTGAAAATCCAAATATTTTAACTTTCATAGAAAAATGGGAAAGTGAGGAAGATTTTAAAAAGCATAAAGAAACAAAGCATTTCACAAATATAGTACCTAAGATTAAATCCTTCAATCAAGAAGGAGAATTAAGTCTATATAAAAAGGCACATAAATAATAATTAAAATAAAAAACAGGAGGATTATAAATGAAAAAAATAAAAGTAGCAGATGGTATTCATATGCTGTCTATGAATGTAGAGGATATACTTTTCGAAGGAATATGGGATATAGCAAATGGTGTTACTTTAAATTCATATATAGTAAAAGGAGATAAAACTGCAATAATAGACGGAGTGATAGGTTGGGATGGAATACCTGATACCTTATATAAAAGTCTTGAAGAAATAAATATAGACCCTAAAGAAATAGATTATGTGATTGTAAACCATATGGAGCCTGATCATTCAGGATGGATTGAAGATTTCAAAAAAATTAATGATAAGTTCACTATTATATGTACAGATAAGTCGGCTAAATTGGTAAAATCATTTTTTAGAAATGATGAAAAGATAGAGGTAGTAAAAGAAGGTGATACTTTAGATTTAGGAAAAGGTAAGAAACTAAGTTTTCATCCAGTACCTAATGTACACTGGCCGGATACTATGATGACTTACGAATCAGATACCAAGACCATATTTTCCTGTGATATGTACGGATCTTTTGGTAAGATAGGTGAGCATTACTTTGATGATGAACTTACAGAAGAAGAAGTAGATTTTTTTGAAGAAGAAGGTATAAGATATTTTTCTAATGTTATGGCTACATTCACTCCACAGGTAAAAAAGGCTATAAAAAAGACTGAAGAATTCGATATAAATGTTATAGCACCAGGCCATGGTCCTTTATACAGAGGAAATACTAAAAAGATAATAGATGATTATTCAAGATTTTCAGAGTATTCAAAGGGAGCTGGTAAAAACGAAGTAACAATACTTTGGGGCTCCATGTATGGAATGACAAAAAAAGCAGTAGATTTTGCAGAAAAAGTTTTAGAAGAAAAGGGTGTAAAAGTCAATAAATTGGAAATGCCTTTAAAAAGCGAAAGTGAAATGATGGCTACAGTTTTTAAATCCACAGGTATTATAGTTGCAGCACCTACCTATGAATACAAGATGTTTCCTCCAGTAGCAGCAGCATTAGAAGAACTAGGCAGAAAAAAAATTACTGGTAAAACAGCTTTTAGTTTTGGGTCATACGGATGGTCTGGAGGAGCTCAAAAAGAATTAAATGACATAATAGAAAGAAACAGAATGAAATGGGATTTTGTAAAACCAGTAGAATTTGAAGGATCTCCAAGAGAAGAAGACTTAAAAAAAGTTGAAGAAGGCATATGTGAACTCATAGAAAGAATGAAAGATAAAATAGTAGAATAAAAAAAGGGGCTGATTTGCTCAAGTAAATCAGCCCTTTAATTTATATGATTTTAAATATTACAGTAGCCAACAACTCTATAAGAATCGGGAATCTTATAATCTTTATCTGGAGTATCTAAAACCCATTTAACCTTAGTTAAAGTTTGTCCTGTTAAGGCTTCAAAATAGAGCATAGATATACCGGCGTCAATTTTTTCATCGTATTCTCCAATGTTTTCATCATCTCTTATTGTAAGAATAACTTTTTCCCCATCTAAAATAAATCTCCAAGGTTGTCTATTCATAGTAGAAGGAGCTAGCCTTGCGTAATTCAGAGCGTCTAAAAGTCCTCTGTTTTTAATTTCTTCGTAGGTTGCATTATGGCCCCACTCTTTTATGTAGACAATTTCTTCTATTTTACATCTAGTAGATATGTTGTTTTTAACTATTTTTAATTGAGATTTAGAATAGTTGTCTCCCACATTAGTGGTATTAACAACCTTGTTTTTGTTTGCATCATAACCTAAGGCCATTATCGCTACAATTTCTTTATCTGTGTTTAGAAATAATCTTTTTTTAACTTTTTCACTGTCAGAGAATGTAATCCAACAGGTATTAACGCCTAAATCTAAGGCTTTTAAAGAGATTTTTTCTCCTAAATATCCTGCATTTTCAATGTAGTATCCTTTTTTTTGGGATAATAATATCAAATAATGAGGAGCTTCTATCATTATTCCTTTATACCCAGCAGTTTCTTGAAGCTGTAAATAAACATGAGATTTATCTTTGACCAATAATTCAGTATCAATACCTGGAATTAGCTTATCTGCTTCTTCTGAAAATTGAAGGATATTATCTATTACTTTCTGTGGTACTGTTTTTTTCTTATAGTCTCTTACAGACTTTCTTTCCTCTATTAATTTTTTATAATTCATATAAAACTCCCTTCATATAAGATTTAAAATATACTAATCCTATTCTGTTTTATAAATACCCAGATATATGATAAATAAACATGGATATTACTTAAAAGTAATCAAAGGTTTTTTTAATAAAGCAGAGAAAAGGGTATGTATTAAACTAATTGGTAGAAATATTACAAAAGTTAATAGCATTCCGATCTCATAAATCAAACCACTTCTTTCATCAGGTTTCCCTTTAAATCTATGCATAAAAGACCCTAAAGGAATGCCGTATGCATTACCCATCATTATCATTCGAGTACATGCTAAAATACCTTCAGCCTTTGTTTTACCATAAACTGCTACTACTTTGTGCCATGATTCTTTTGAAGGTTTTCCTCTTTTGTCTGCATAATGCTGGGCAAAAAGTACTCCTTCTATTTCATTGTCGGGGATATTGTCAATAATACCATCCATCATATTTTTAATTTCTTCGTGATCTATACCTACTTCCAGAGCGGCCTTGGTATGAGCATAAGAACACATAGGGCAACTATTGACCTCTGTCACAGCAAGCATTATTCTTTCTATGAATTTTGAATCCATTAAGTCTTCGGATTTAGCTTTTTTTAAAGCCCCTATAGTTCTTATTCCCTTATACATAATTTTATAAGACTCACCTATTGAATACAGCTTTCTCCCAAATTTTTTATTCATGAAATTCACTCCTAAAACATATTTTGCATATACCATATTATACCATAGCTGGTAATTATTTGTTAAAATTGACAAGGTATAAAGTTGAGAGTATTATAATAATCAAAAGGTTAGGGGGTAGAAAATTGAGTGATAAAGGAAGCAGGAGATTATTTAATTTGATTTCACCAATTTATGGACTATTTTTCAACAGTCAAAGGCGAAATTTCCAAGATGTAATCAAAAAAGTGGAAGAAGATTTAGATATAGGAAAATATGAAAAAATAATTGACGTAGGGTGTGGTACGGGAGCGCTGTGCTCAGTTTTGTATGAAGAAGGATTAAGGGTTACAGGAGTAGATCCTGCACAGCTTATGCTTGATATTGCAATAAGAAAAAATAAGGATAAAGATATAGATTTTCAAATAGGCAATGTTTTAGAAGGATTAGATTTTGAAGAGAACAGCTTCGATATAGCTATAGCTTCTTATGTTGCCCATGGATTGCAGCCGGGAGAAAGAAAAAAAATGTATAGAGAAATGAGCAGAGTATCTAAAGTATGGGTTGTTATCCACGATTACAATAAAAAAAGAAACATCCTTACATCAATAGTAGAATGGCTTGAAAGAGGAGATTATTTTAGATTTATAAAAACTGCAGAAAAGGAAATGAAAGACTGCTCTCACGAAATGGAAGAATGTTTTTCTGAAGTAAATGTAGTTGATGTAGGAGAAAGAGCTGCTTGGTATATATGTAAACCTAAATAAAAAGAAGCTACATAAAGCAGCTTCTATTTATTTCTATTTGATGAGTACTGAGATAAAAATCCATGTTTCATCCAATCCACATCAATCCAACCTTTGTTTTCTTTTAGGCCGTTGTAGTATACGTATTCTTCTTCTATGTTGTTGTTTTGGGTAAACTGAAGTACAATACCCAGATATTGATAATTGGCACTATAAATATCCATAGATTCTTCTTCTAATGCTGGTGCTAGGTCATTTTCTATTTTAGATTTTATTTCTTCTATGTGCTTTTCTTTAAAGTTTTCACTGCTTTCGATTTTGACCAGTATAACTCCATCACTCTTAAAGGTTTTTCTTATAGTAATATCTTTTCCAGATGATTTGTTTTCTTCAATAAAATTAGCTACTATATCTGTATCCATCTTTAAGAATGGATAATCGGTATAAGTGTTTTCCCAGTAGGAAGTAGACACTAGTTTTAAATTATCATCAAACTTATAATCTCTTCTAAAAGCCCTTACATCGTCTATATATACTCGAAGACTTAAATTTCTGTAAGGTTTCTCTCTAGATTTCATTATAGAATCATCATCCAAATTAAATTCATATAAATATGGCGGGATGCCTATAGCAGCAGCAGGAGACATGCTTATAAAAGTATTAGTTAGATAAGACATAAAATTGCCAACTTCAGCACTGGTAATATTTTGGTCAAAATACAGGACAAAGTGGTAGGTATTGTCGCTGTAATAAAATTTATGGTCTTTCAAACTCTTCATTGCAAGGTCATTTTCAAAATATTCCTGAGATTCTTCATTGTTTCCAATCAAATTTATAGATTCCGGCTTTTTATCTTCTTCAAAAACAGGATCTATCTCATAAGGAGAGATTTCTTCAGAAGTATCTGAACATCCGGCAAAAAAGGTTGATATTAATACAATTACTAAAATAATATTAAATTTTGATTTCATATATCCTCCAAAAAATAAATCATTATTTATTTAAATTATATCACAATTTTAATAAAAAACAATCCTTCTTGAAATTGAAGGATTGTTGATTCTTTAGAAATTTATTCTACAACTATACTGTGTTTTTCTTTTTCTATAACTTCACCTATTAATGCATAAGGTGTAGGACTGTTTTCTAATTCATCCAGCAGATTTTGTGCCTTGTCTTTATCAACTGAGATCAAAAGTCCTCCAGAGGTTTGGGGATCATACATACAGTCGGCTAATTCTTGAGGAACTTTTTCTGATATTTTTACAGAATCTTTTATATGGTTCATGTTTTTATAAGCTCCAGCAGGGATAATACCCATTTTTGCTAGAGAAAGAGCTTCCTCTATTATAGGGACAGATTTAGACTTAAGCTTGATAGTTACCTTGCTACCTACAGCCATTTCGTAAGCATGTCCTAATAGGCCGAATCCGGTTACATCAGTACAGCTGTTTACCCCTACTTTCATCATTGCATCCTTAGCAAATTTATTTAAAGTGGACATGGTTTTGACTGCTTCCTTGTAGGTTTTTTCGCTTACCATATCGGACTTAATTCCTGTATTAACAACGCCTAAGCCTATAGGCTTAGTAAGGATAAGCATATCTCCTGCTTTAGCATTGCAGTTTTTTACAACATCAGATGGATGCATAAATCCAGTAACTGAAAGTCCAAACTTTGGTTCCTTGTCATCTACAGTATGTCCACCTACTACTAGAGCTCCTGCTTCTTTAACCTTATCGTGACCGCCTTTTAGAATGGCTTTTATAGATTCTTGAGGTATATCATCGGAAAAGCAGGTAATATTTAGAGCCAATCGTGGATCAGCTCCCATAGCATATATATCGCTTAAGGAATTGGCAGCGGCTATTTGACCGTAAACATAAGGGTCGTCCACCACTGGTGTAAAAAAGTCCAATGTTTGCACTACTGCTATATCATCGGTTATTTTATAAACAGAAGCATCATCAGAAGTCTCTATTCCTACAAGCAGGTTTTCGTCGGTATCTTGGGTTAAGTGACACAAAACTTGTGCCAGGACGTCAGGTCCTATTTTAGCAGCTCATCCGGAGCTTTTAGTCATTTGAGTTAGTCTTATTTTTTCTAGTGACATGTTGCCTCCTATAAATTATATTTCGATTCCAGGCCAATTTTTTAAAAAGTTTTTGAAAGATTCAACTACTGGTGATAGTGTTCTATGCTTATGGTATACAAAATAAAAATTACGTTTAAAATCTAAATCTTTTATTTTATAGTATTTTATTAATCCTAAATCAGCTTCGTTTTTTATAGCTATTTTTGAAATTAAGCTGATACCTAAATTTAACTCTATCATTTTCTTTATCATTTCGTTGCTGTCTATCAAATATTTAATATTTAAATCATCCAACTCTATATCTTTACCAGAAAGACATTTTTTTATTAAAAGTCTTGTTCCAGAACCTCTTTTTCTAAAAATGAGATTTTTTGAAAATAAAACGTCTATATCTAAAGATCTATCAGAAGACTGAGGATAGCTTTCCATTGAAGAAACAGCTAATACAAGTTCATCCTGATAGAAATCTATGTATTCTAATAGCTCTGAAGAATACTTAGCTCCTACTATGCCAAAGTTGCTTTTTCCTTTTAATATATCTTCAACGACATCCTTAGAATTTTTATGAGTTATTCTAAAAGTAACTTTAGGGTATTTTTCTGTAAAATCTTTAATAATATATGGAAGAATATATTGTTCTGGAATAGAGCTGGCACTTATTTCTATTTCTCCTTCTATTTTTTCCGACTTTTTTACTAAGGCATACTTAGCTTTATCTCTGGTATTAATTAACTCTACAGCATACTTATAAAAAGATTCTCCAGAATCTGTTAGAGTAATTGTTTTGCTTTTTCTATCCAAAAGAGTGGTGTTTAATTCTTTTTCTAAGCTTTGTATATTATTGCTTACAGTTGGTTGAGTTAAAAAAAGTTCTTTACCAGCTTTAGAAAAATTTTTGTGTTTTACTACACTTAAAAATGTTTCGATTTGATTAAATTCCAAAATATGACCTTCCTTAATAATTTTTTAGTATTTTTTTAATAGAATCCAGAGTATATTCTATTTCTTCTAAAGTATTGAAATGATTGAGACCAAATCTTACGGTGCCTCGAGGAAAAGTCCCTAAAGTCCTATGAGCAGAAGGTGCACAGTGCATTCCGCATCTTGTCATAATTCCAAAATCTTTACTCAACTTATGGGATATAATCCCGTTATCTTTATTTGTAAAATCTAAAGACAGTATTCCTGTTCTTTCATCAAGGGTTTTCTTTCCTACAATATTAATGTTTTCTATATTATATATACCCTGTAAAAATTTATCAAGAAGTTGAAGCTCTTTCTTTCGTACATTATTTAAGCTTTCTTTTAATAGGTATTTTAAAGAAGCATTTAAACCATAGATTCCTGGAATATTTAAGGTTCCAGATTCAAATTTGTCAGGCATGTAGTCCGGCTGTATTTCTGTATCAGAGAGACTCCCAGTACCTCCTTCAATAAAAGTACTCATTTCACCTGCTAAATTATCATTTAAAACAAACCCTCCTATACCCTGAGGGCCTAAAAGACTTTTATGTCCTGTAAATCCTAATGCATCAGCACTTAACTTGTTAAAATCAATGTCTAAAAAACCTGCTGTTTGAGCACTATCTATAATAAAATATATTCCATTTTCTTTGCATATTTTCCCAACCTTTTCTAGGTCCAATATAGTTCCGCATACATTGGAAGCCTGTGTCATAACAACGGCTTTAGTATTAGGTTTAAGGGAATTTTTAAAATCCTCAATATCTAACTCTCCTAGTTTGTTGCATTTGGCCTTAGTGTATTTAATTTTATTTCCTAAAGAATTCAAAGGACGCATAACTGCATTGTGTTCCATTGAAGATACTACAACATGATCGCCATCTTTCAGTAAACTTTTAATGAGAACATTAAGACTTTCAGTAATATTTTTTGTAAAAATTACATTCTCTGGTTTTTCAAAACTGAATAATTGGCATATTAATTCTCTTGTCTCATACAGTGTATTTTCCGCCTTATAAGAAGCACTGTAAGCGCCTCTATTGACATTTGTACCTACATTTAAGATATAGTCGGAAATACTTCGAGCTACTCCTGGAGCTTTTGGGAAAGAAGTAGCACCGTTGTCTAAATATACATAATTCATAGTAAGACTCCTTTATATAATCTAATTAATCATATGTTCATAAAGTTATTATATTTGTTTAAAGATTATTTAACAATAAGTATAAATTTTTCTTATAAGTCATACACCAACTATTAGTATAATCTATTTTACTTTAAAAAGACTAATTGTTAAACTGATAACAAAATTAAACATGATTAGGAGGACTTAAATGGAAGGAAAGAAAGGAATTATTTTCACAGGAGGAATTATAGGTGTTTTATCAGTACTACTTGTATATTTTGGAAATCCTGCAAATATGGGATTCTGTATAGCCTGTTTCATAAGAGATATAGCTGGAGGCATAGGTATACATAGGGCAGGAGTTGTGCAGTATATTAGACCGGAAATAATAGGATTAGTATTAGGAGCATTTTTAATATCTTTTAAAAACAAAGAGTTTGAAGCTAAGGGAGGTTCATCGCCATTTACAAGATTTATGCTTGGAATAGTTGTTATGATAGGCGCCCTTATATTTTTAGGATGTCCATTGAGAATGGTACTTAGACTTGGTGGAGGAGATCTTAATGCTTTATATGGCATAGCTGGCTTTATAGCTGGGATTTTTGTAGGGGTACAATTTTTAAACAAAGGGTTTAATCTTAAAAGAAATTACAAGATGCCAAAGATTGAAGCTTATATTTTTCCAGCAGTAAACATTGGATGGTTGATACTTCTTTTGGCGGCACCTGCATTTATTTTTTTCAGTGAAAAAGGACCGGGAGCTATGGCAGCACCGGTATTAATATCATTAGCAGCAGGTCTTATAGTTGGGGCCTTGGCTCAAAAAACTAGACTATGTATGGTTGGTGGAACAAGAGATATGATTCTCTTTAGAGATAAATATCTACTACTTGGGTTCATATCAATTATAGTTTTTAGCTTTATAGGAAATTTACTTTTTGGATTCTTTAATCTTGGATTCGAAGGACAGCCTATAGCACATACAGAAGGACTTTGGAACTTCTTAGGAATGTCCCTTGTAGGATGGGGTTCGGTACTTTTAGGAGGATGCCCTTTAAGACAGCTTATCTTATCAGGAGAAGGAAATACAGATTCTGTAGTTTCTATAATGGGTCTTTTAGTTGGGGCAGGAATTGCTCACAACTTTGGATTAGCTGCTAGCCCAGCTGGAGTACCTTTAAATGGAAAGATAGCTGCAATTATATGCTTCATATTTTTAGGAGTTGTTTCATATTTTAATTCAAGTGATTTAGTAAAAAATTAAAACATATGAGGAGATGATTTTATGGAAAAAATAGATACTAGAGGTATGAGCTGCCCACAGCCTGTCCTTATGACTAAAAATGCATTAGATAAAAACCCAAAAGGTGTAGATATAATTGTTGATAACAATACAGCAAAAGGAAATGTAGAAAGATTTTTAAAGAATGCAGGATTTAAAGCTTCTATTAAAGAAGAGGGAGAAGACTTTGTAATAGAGGCGAGAAAATAACATGGAATATATGGTATTGTTCTTCACTCACTCAGGAGCTATAAAATTTGATAGAAAATGTAAAAAAGACAATATACCCTGTGAATTGATGCCTGTACCTAGAAATCTAAGTTCCAATTGTAGCATTAGCGCAAAAATCAATTACCAGGATGAAATTAAAAATTTAATTGATAATGAAATTGAAAAAATATTCTTAACGGATAATAATGAAAACAAACTTATATACGAATCAGAATAATTGATTTCAAACACTCTTTATTTATCTAAAACTTACAAGAAGACTCCATCTAAATCTTAATTTTGATTTAGGTGGAGATGAATTGTCAAACTCCCTATAATTCTTTTTGGTTTTCTATGTATTTTTTAATAGTTTCAATAGTAGCTCCACCAGTAGTTAATATACAATAGCTTCTAGACCATAATGTTGAAGTTTCAAAAAATTTGTTTAAATGTGTTTTGTACTTCTTGTTAAGCAGTCTAGAGGTTACTGTTTTTAAACTGTTTACTATCTTTGTTAACTGTATCTGGGGTTGGGATTCGAAAAGTATATGTATGTGATCTTCTTCTCCATTAAATTCTATTAGTTTACAGTCCTTGCCTTCTAGTTGCTCTTTAAGTATATCTTCTAAATCTTTTAACATTTCTTTTGTTAAACATTTTTTTCTGTATTTAGTTACCACAACTAAATGATATTTTAAATTAAATACAGAGTGTCTATTAGTTCTCAATTCTCTACTCATAGTGGTTTCTCCTTTTCTTTAAAATCTTTACAACTAAACTGTTTTATGATATAATTATACCAAAGAGGAGGTGTCTTGGCAAATGAAACTTGTTAAAAAGTTTTTCCCAAATATAAATAGAAAACAACTTGCAATAATTGAAGATTTAAGCTGGCATAATTCAAAACTTTACAATATAGTTAATCATCAAGTAAGAACTGATGATAAGATTAAACCTGTCTACACAAAACTTGAAGAAAAATTTAAAAGTAATTGGCATAATGAATATCTTCATTCTCATAACAGACAGCAGCAGCTTAAACAACTATCTCAAGATTGGAAAAGCTATTTTTCAATCTTGAAAGATTTTAAAAGAAATCCTTCAAAATACAAGGGCATGCCTAGACCTCCAAAATTTAAAAATATGAATGTTAATCCTTCTCAAGTAATTTTTACAAAGTTTGGAGTAAGAGTTAAAGACAACATCTTAAAACTTTCTTTATCTAAAAAAATGCAATCTAAATATAAAGTGAAAAGTCTTAATTTTTTACTGCCTAAAGCAGTAGAAAGCTCTATTAACAAAGAATGCATTCAACAGGTAAGAATTAAAAGAGATAGATTAACTAAAGAATGGTATCTATTGATCATCTTTAATGTTGAAGAAAAGAA
Organism: Eubacteriales bacterium; assembly: GCA_046482875.1. Taxonomy (GTDB): domain Bacteria; phylum Bacillota; class Clostridia; order Tissierellales; family Dethiosulfatibacteraceae; genus UBA8670. Next base: position 47,364 of record JAWOEG010000039.1, read on the forward strand.
AGAAGTTTTAAGTAAAAATATCATGGCTTTAGATTTAGGTCTTGATAATTTAGCAACTGTTACTTTTAAAGATAGTTCTTTAAGCTATATTTTAAACGGTAAAACTATTAAAAGTAAAAATGCTTACTTTAATAAGGAAATTGCGAAACTTCAAAGTATTAGGATGAAGCAGCTTAAAACCAGCAAGATTAAAGATACTAAAAAGATACTTTCTTTAAGAATTAAAAGAAGAAACTATGTAAATAACTACCTTCATAAGGCAAGCAAAAAAATAGTAGATCTTGCTGTTAAAAATAAGGTATCTACTATTGTAATTGGTGATATTAAAAATATTAAACAAAAGAAAAAGATTAAATCTTTTGTTCAAATTCCTATCCAAAGACTTGCTTTTTTAGTTGAGTACAAAGCTAATCTTGAAGGTATTAAAGTTGTTAAGATTAATGAAGCCTATACTTCCGGTTGTTCTGCTATTGATTTAGAAAAAATCGATAAATTTAACTATGATAATTCTAGAAGGATTACAAGGGGCATTTTTAAAACCAATTCTAACATCTTAATTAATTCTGATGTAAATGGAAGCCTTAATATTTTAAGAAAATATACCAAAGATAAATGTAGTCTCAGACCTATTAATGTGGCGAGAGATAATGGGTTTGTGAGCAATCCAAAGCGAATAAGGGTGGCCTAGTAATAGGTGGAAACTTAAATACCAAACTTCACTTAAACTCAACTAGTAATACATTGTTTTTTTTAATGTATGAAGTATTGAGAAGCTCCATCTAAATCTTTTTACTGATTTAGGTGGAGAGGTTCACATGATATAATAAAGAGTGTTTATTTTTTTGGAGGTGAACTATGATTAAACTTGAAATACCAGGGTATGGAGATGTAAAAATAGAAAATATTTTATTAGATTATAATGGAACCATAGCATCTGAAGGGAAATTAATTCCTGATTTAAAAAGTATAATGGAAAAATTATCAAAAAAAGTAAAAATATTTGTATTGACTGCGGATACATTTGGAACAGTAGAAGAAGAAATAAAGGATTTACCAATTGAGATAATTAAGATAAAAAAAGAAAATGAAAGACAGCAAAAAGAAGAAGCTTTAAAAAAATTAGGGCCTAAAAATACAATTTCCTACGGTAATGGAAATAATGATAAATTAATGATTAAAGAATCAATTATAGGAATTTGTATAATGGGAGATGAAGGATGTTCCCGAGAGACATTAGAAGAAGCGGATTTAGTAATAAACAGTATAGAAAAAGGACTACTGCTTTTATTGGATAAAAATAAACTAAAAGCTACTTTGAGGTATTAAAATAAAATAGTGAAATAAAATTTTTTATTAGGAGGACTTATGAAAAAATTACTAGCAATTATATTTATTATGATTTTAGCACTATCAGGATGTGAAAGTGGAGATGTGGAAGAATCTTTAACTCCTGAAGACATAACAACCTTTGATGAAGTAATAGAAGATGGAAAAGTAGAAATAGATGGAATATCATACGATATAAAATCCGTATCAAAATCTACATACGAGTATGATAATGAAGGGAATATAATTGAAAGAACAAATAAAAACAACGATAAAAAAGTTCGAACTGAATTTACTTATAATGAAAATAATGATGTAGTTGAAGAAAAAAACTATTCAGATGGTAATTTAATAGCTTCCAGAATTTATTCATATGAAGATGATGTACTTAAAGAATTAAAAGTAGTTTATGAAGAAGGCTTGGAAGTGAGAACGAAATACTCTTATGAAGAAGATAAGGAAATTTTGACTTCATACAATACAGATGGAAGCGAATCTATTACAGCAACTGTTTATAAAGATGAAAATGGAAATAAATTAAAAATGGTTCAGTCTTTGCCAGAACAGGAAAATCTTACAGCAACGACTAATTATCAGTATGAAGATTACTTGTTGATTAAGGCAACAACAGAAAGAAATGATACTAATACAACAGTTCATTATGAATACAATAATGTAGGAGATAAAATAATGGAATATAGTATAACTATATTAAATGACCTTTATTTTCTAGATGTAACTTTTTTTGAATATGAATACAACAATAAGCTTCAACCTACTTCTTTAAATACTTATAGAATCCAATCGCCAATAGAAGAAGAAAATATCAGGGAATTTGATTAATTAAATAATTTATAGAAATAGGTTTGTTAAATAAAAAATTGAATTTATAAAGAGGATCTTAAATTGAAAATTAATTATAAGGTTCTCTTTTTAGTTCAAAGATTTAACTTAGGAATGAAGAGAATTTTTCTAGTTAATCCATATTTACTATTTCAATTCCGCAGTGATTACTTTTAATTTGATAGATAGCTCCTTTATGAGTAAGCTCTAATTTTATTATTCCCCCAAGACCTTCTTTTATTGTTTTAGACATCTCCCCATTATGGGGAGATTTTAATACACCGGATTTATCAATAATACCTTTTACTTTGAGAGAATAATTCTTATTTACAAGGTTAAAGGATAATTCTTTTTCTTCAATAATTAAATCCTTTAATTTAGTCCCCTTATATGTTCCAAATCTGTATTCAGTTCCTCTAAAATGAAGATTTGCAATAATTCCCATGAAACTAGATCCTAAAAAAGGTATTTTTGCTATGCTGCAGATAAAACTATCATTTTTATTACCAAAGTGATTACCCTGCATCCATATATATTTTTCTGGAAAAGAACTTCCCCAATCCTTTTCAATGTATCCCTTATCATTATCAAAAATTAATGTCTCATCATTAATTTTTAGAAATCCATCTACGCTATGGTTCATACTTATTACCCCATGATTGCATTCCATTTTAGGTATATAACCAAAATATCCCATTATATTAGGCATTAACAAACTCTTTTCAATTTTCTGAAATTCACCATAATCAAGGTTACCTTTTATGTTAAAATTTTTATCAGCTATATCAATATCAATACCTGTTTTACTGAAAGTATTATTAGCAATCATTATTTCAAAAGGATCTTCTGTGTAATTAAATGATTCTAAAGGAAACTTAAAGTAATAAGTCTCCATAGATGGAGAAATTATGACTTGTATGAAACAGTGCTTTTCTTTTTTATTTAAACTAATACCAGGTATAAATGCATAGGTTTTTTCACTTCTTGAGTGAACCTGCTTAAAATACCATCCTTCAAAATAATTTGATTTTTTTAAATTTCCCTGAAAAATAATTGGATTATAGATTTTATTCATTAAATATCTCCCTGTTTCAATTTTGGAACAATATTAGAATATATATATTAACATCAAAAAGCATATAAATAAAAGTATAGAGGTAGAAAATTAGTAATTTCATATGTATTAGGATATAGCAATATTATTAATTTAATATATTAATGATCATCATTAGTGCAGCAACTAGATTTGTTACAGCAAATATTTTCTTCAAGTTTTTCGGTTTTCTCTTAAGTGCAAATTTACTTCCAATGAAACCACCTACTACAGCAATTAATGCTAAAGGAATTGCATATGTGAGATCAAAGTTTCCATTTGCTGCATGACCTATAAATCCCATCAAAGCTGTAGCAGCGACCATAGCAGAAGAGGTACCTACTGCTACTTCAATAGGAATACCACAAAGCATTACCATTAGAGGTATTTTAAAAGCTCCTCCTGAAATCCCTATTGCTCCTGCAAACAAACCCACTAATGCAGTAATTGGAAGAGTGAGCCAAAGATTAACTGTATACTTGTATTTTCCAAATTCTCTATTCCAGTAGCCAAATTTCTTTTTTTTAGGTATTGGTTTTTCCTTAACTTTTAAAAACATAAATATGGATACTACAATAAGTATAATTGCAAAAACTAATTTCAAAGTAGTTGCTTGTATATATCCTGCAAAATAACCTCCAACAAATGCCATAATATCTGTAGGTGGATCTATAACTAAAGCTAACTTCCAATCCACAACTTTACTTTTGTTAAAGATTAGCATGGATGTAAATGCAGTTGTCATCATTATAATTTGAGATGTACTTGCTGCTTTATGCATAGATGTTCCAGCTAAAACCATTGCGAGAACATAAAAATTGCCCCCACCCTTACCTACCATAGACATTAGAATAGCTATAGCAAGTATAATTAATCCCATAATAAGTACCGAGTTCATAATATTACCTTCTTTCATAAGTAGAATTATTTTAAAAATTGAATTTTATAGTTATTTTTTCAAAACTATATCCAACAAAATTAATGACTTTGAAGCTAGATTTATAAATCAAAGTATGGTTTAATAAAACTAATAATCAAAGGGCATATAAATGTTACAATAGTTATGAGTATATGTCAATCAAAGAGAAACTACAGATATTTTTTTAAGTATCAGTGCAATTTAAAAAATATAATTAAAAAAACATTAAATTTATTGAATTAATTTATAAACAGGAGGTCATCATGAAGAAAATCATTTTAGGAGATACTAATATTGAGGTAACAGAATTGTGTTTTGGGGCATTACCTTTTGGACCCCTTCAGAAAGATATGAAGCCTGAAGAATCCTCTGAAATCTTATCTTATGCACTAGATTCAGGCATTAATTTTATTGATACAGCACAAATGTATAAAACATATGAGCCCATAAAAATAGCTTTAAAGAATAGAAAAGATAGACCAATAATTGCAACTAAAACTCATTGTTTAACATATGAAGATGCTAAGGATGCAGTAGAAGAAGCATTAAGGGGAATGGGAGTTGACTACATAGATATATTTCACCTTCATTCGGCTAGAAATGGTACAGATGTTTTTGAAATAAAAAAAGATGTTTTAAGATGTTTAGAAGAATATAAAGATAAAGGGCTAATTAAAGCTATAGGAATTTCAACACATAGTGTTAAAGTTGTTGAGAAAGCTGGATATAGAGATGATATAGATATAGTTTTCCCTTTGATAAATAAAGTTGGAAGAGGAATATTAGAAGGATCCCTTGATGAAATGAAAGAAGCTATTGCTATTTGTGAGAGAAATGGTAAAGGTATATACCTTATGAAAGCTTTAGGGGGAGGAACATTAATTGAAGACTTTAAAGAAAGCATGGATTTTGCAAGAGGTCTAAGTGATAATTACTCAATTGCTATTGGAATGGTTAGCAAAGAGGAAGTATTATACAATGTTAAATATTTTAATGGGGATAAAGATTTAGATGGAATAATAAGCGTTAAAAATAAAAAACAAATAAAAGTTTTTGAAGGTGTATGCATTAGCTGCGGAAGTTGCATAAAAGCATGTCATAGTGATGCTATAAGTTTCAATGATAAGGAAAAGGCATTTATAGATCAATCAAAGTGTATTCAGTGCGGATATTGTATAGCAGCATGTCCAAGTTTCGCCATTAGGGTAGTATAGGGGTAAAAAGACTTCTTCCTTCGGTTACAAATGAGACAATAACCCTTGTGAAGGATACAGCTAAAATACATAAACTTATAAGAAAATAGTTAATTGTTAAATTTTACAATTTAAATAAAATTAGTTAGAATAACATATAATTTACTGAAGATTATTTCGAATTTAATGAGAAACATTGAAAGGAGATGGTTATGAAGAGAAAAAGAATTGATGAAGTATATTTCCTTAGAAGTATAGCTATAATGTGTGTTGTAACGGTACATACTGTTACTCGAATAATAGAAATATATGGACAGGGAAGTATATTGTTTGGAAATCAACAATTAATACTTATGACTATTAGATTATTTGCCACCTTTGGCACTCCTATATTTATTTTTTTATCTGAATTACTACTAGCTTATGCCTATTCGGATAAGATACCTGAAGGGTTTTTAAAAAAAAGATTTAGGTTGATTTTAATACCATATATATCAATGGCTTTTTTGTATGCTTTTATACTGATGCATGAAACAGGATCCTTTGGCCAGGATGGAGAAATATTTATTTATATTAAATACGTACTGGAGAATTTATATACTGGATTTTACAGACACGGCTATTTTATTATAGTTATATTTCAGTTTTATTTTATACATATGCTTTTTTATAAAAAGCTTAAAAACATATCTTCTAAAAAACTTCTTATTTCAACCTTTATAATAAATGTTGCATTTTTGATGTTTTTTAATTTCAATAATCCATATGATTATAAATACGGATTTGAAATATGGAGAGTTGCTACATGGGGAAGTTTTCCGGCATGGG
>JAWOEG010000006.1:0-50476 GCA_046482875.1 Eubacteriales bacterium
GCCGAAAGGAGCCTTGATGCGTTTGCGGATCAAGTAAGCGTGCAGGGCGATTACAACGACAATGGCGATGACTCCAAAAGTCGGATTGACAATGAACATGGTGAAAAGACATCCCGCTGTTCCCATGATGGACACGAATCGAGGGATTCGGAACAGAGGTCGAAAGCTTACCAGTTTTAGGCTTTGCTCGATCAGCACCTAGCGGTCAAGGTATAGGTTGTAGTCTCTGAAGGTGATACAGAAGCTGAACTTGATGAAGGAACTTCATTAAAAACAGGTGTGATGGTGACTTTATCTGCATCATCTACTTCCCATTCTAAAAATGCAGTTCCATCTTCCATAATAGTAGTTTTATCCGCTGAGAAAAATTTGATAGTTGGTACAGTTGTAATAGGGTCTTCTTCTTCTTCGGAAGGTGGTAATTCAAAATCATCTGCAACTCCTTTAACATTAAGCCCTCTAATCACCATAACAGCTGCTTCTGCTCGAGTCGCTGTACCAGCAGGTCTAAATGTTGTGTCAGGATATCCTGTAATTATTTCTTTTTCGTAAGCTTCAGCCACATAATTATTGTATCCATCTCCAATAGCTCCTTCATCTAAAAAAGGAGTTTCTGTTGCTTTAATTTCAACACCTAACATTCTGACAGTCATCATAGCTATTTCTTCTCTAGTAATATAATCATCCGGAAAATAGTTTTCTTCATATAAATCCGTGTCAATAACTCCTTCTTTAATTAGTGCTTCTATTCTACCTTCTCCCCAATGACCCAGTGTGTCATTAAAAGTTTCCCCTTCAACTTCTTCTAATTCCAAGGCACCTCTTAGTACTGATGCAAATTCTGCTCTTGTGATTTTGTTTTCCGGTCTGTATAATCCATCGGGATATCCTGTTATAGCTCCTATATCCACAAGTTCTCTGATAAAATCCTCTGCCCAATGAGCTTCAATATCAGGAAGTTCTCCTTCAGCTGTTACTACAGAAATAGAAGAAATAATAAATAATAAAGTCAGCAGTAAAATAAATTTTACGTCTTTCATTATAATTCACCTCCTTATTCAAAGAATTTATATAAAAGTATAATATTATGTTTTTTTAGATGTATTTTATTATTTTATGTTAAATCTTCTTATAACTTATATTTATTTAAAAAAAATATTTTATCACTTATATTATACTATCTCTTTAATAATTATTCAAAATTTCTTTATTATTAGCACTTAATAATTTTATTTTAACAGTTCTCATTTTATTTATGCTATACTTTTATTAAACTGTTGAATTTTATACTTTTTTCTTTTACACTTATATCATATATTAGTTTTTATTTATAACTATAATACAAAGTGATTTTCTAACACAGAGGTGAACATGAACAACAACTTGTACGAATTATACGAGATTTTTAACAGTAAATACTTTAATAATACCTTACCGAAATCATCTGACATAATAATAGAATGGTCCGGTAGATTAACTGCTTCAGCAGGAGTATGTTACCCTAAACCAAATAGGCCTATAATACGATTATCAACCCACTATCATAAAGATTTCCCTGATGATATAGAATGTACGCTTATACATGAAATGATTCACTTAAAGATTAAGGGCCATGGTCCAAAGTTCAAAGAAGAAATTATCAGAATTACTTCTTTAGGTGGCAGAGTGAAAAGATATTCTAAAAGAAGAGCAACTGAAAAGAATATAAACTGGATATATAAATGCAAAAGCTGCAGTAAAGAATACGAAAGAACTCGAAGATTTTCAAACATAAATAAATATAGGTGTAGTGTCTGTAAAGGTAAGCTTAAAGAGATTAAGGTTTAAGTTTGTAAAGATTGCTATATTTGATATAATATAACTATAATAAAAATCAAAGGAGGATAATTTATGAATTATAAAGAATTAAAAGAATTAGTAGAAAAAAGATATTCTGTCAGGAAATTTGAAGATAAAAAAGTGGAAAAGGAAAAAATACTTGAAGTTCTTGATGCAGCAAGATTTGCCCCTTCTGCTCATAACAATCAACCCTGGCATTTTCTAATTTTAACAGAAAAGGATATGCTTGAAAAAGTACAAAGCACTTTTAAGCCTCAGTGGTTTAAGGCAGCTCCGGCTGTAATAGTAGCTTTAGCAGACCACAACAAATCCTGGACAAGAGATGATGGAAAAGATCACAGTGATGTAGATTTAGGTATAGTTGTAGATCACTTGACTTTAGCTGCAACAGCTAATGGATTAGGAACCTGCTGGGTTTGTGCATTTGATGCTAAAAAATGCAAAGAATTATTAGAACTTCCTGAAAATATGGAACCTGTAACACTCATACCTATTGGATATCCAAAATATCCTGAAGCAAAACAAAAAATAAGAGAAGATTTAGACACTATGGTAAGCTGGGAAGGATACATAGAAAAAAAGTAAATGTAATTTAAGCATAATAAGGTCCAAGTCTCTATGACTTGGACCCTTGCTTTATTTACTCATTATATAAAGGATTTTCTCCTTCTACTTCTTCAGCCTCATAAAGAGGATTTCCTTCTATCATAATTTCTTTTGTTTCTTCATTCCAAATTACTTCAAATCCTAAAGCTTCACTTATGAATCTTATAGGTACAACTGTTCTTGAATTTTCTATAAAAGGTCTTATTGAAGGATCTTCATCCAATATAATATCTTCACCATTTAACCTTGCTGTATTTTCTCCAATCCATAATTCAATTAAGTTATCACCTAATTTATATTCTACCTTTCTTTCTTCTGGATTCCATTTTATTTCTGCACCAAGTTCTTCACCTATAAATCTAAAGGGTACCATAGTTCTGTTGTTTTCTATGAATGGAGGAACCTCTAAAACTTTTCTAATATTTCCTGATAGGACATTTTCATCTCCTATTTTGAAAATTAATTTACTGTCTTCAATACCATCATCAATGCCATCACCGTCAGAGTCACCATCGTTAAAGTCTGGGTCTTCTTCACCTGGTTTTATTTCTGGATCAGTATCATCACAATCTCCACTATCTTCTCTTACTAAAGGAATAAAAAACTTTTCTTTTAAATACATTGTGTTCATCCCATCTTGATTTTGGAAGTAAAAAGCTATTTTATTGTTTTCTAAATCACATCGATTTACCATGCCAGAGTCTTCAATACTTTTCTGAATTGAATTTACAAAAGTCATAGCTAATACTAAATCTGCATTGTTAGATGAATTCAACTTTATTTCGGCTAAACTTATATTATCTATTAGTATTAAGTTGTTATTATCTATAGGTGTTATAAAATCAATTTCCATTCCATCACTGATACCATCATCATCGCTATCTTCGTCATGATAGTCATCACCTATATAAGCTTCTGTCCTAGGTTTATTAGACCTTGAACTATTGTAATCTAGAGCTTTTTCTTGACTATCATCTGATTCTTCTTCATCATCCATATCATCTTCTCTACTTTCAGTTTTTCGTTTATTGGATCTAGAGCTGTTGTAATCCTGAGCGTATGATATGAGTTGCATTAATACTTCTTCATCAGTTTCTTCTAAAGATTCATTAAGGAAAAACGCTAGTGTTTCATTGAATTGATTATAGTCAAAACAACATGTAATCATTTTTTTAGTTTCTCTTAAATTTTCTTGGAATTCATCTGAGGTTGTTAATTTTACCTCTTCTGCTTTACTTCTAATATATCTTTCTATTTCTAGTTCAGCTTCTTTAATAATTTCATCTTTTTCTTCTGTTGACCAAACATTGGTTTCTCCAAATGCTGGTGCAATTGATAGAGATAAAATCATTATAAAAGAAATAACTATACTAAATATTCTTTTTCTCATTTTTCTCTCCTTTCAGTCGATTCAAAATATATCCCGCTAATTGATAACTATTATCTATTTACCCTTAATATTGTATGATATACATTATTTATAATATTTAAGTCATAAAAAAATAACCCGGAAAAATATCCAGGTCAAAAATTTCTATTATTTTTCATTTTATTTTCTATCAATTTAGTATTGAATTGATAGAAAAATTATATTTTATAATCATCTGCTGCTTTAAACATAGCTTTTAAATTCTCAATAGGTACTTGATTTATAGATCCACCTGCACCAAGAACAAATTTATTATTACCTTCAAATGATTTAAGAACTTCTATACACTTATCATAAGTTTCATCCGCTGTTAAATTCTGTAATTCAAGAGGTTTTAATCCTCCTAAAAGTGTTACTTTGCCCTTAGTTAGTTCTAGAGCTTCTTTAGGATCTATAGAAGGCAGGTATTGCCAAGCAACCATTCCAGAATCAGCTATTGCAGGAGCTACGTGACGTGCAGTAGAATCATTATGTAACCATCTTTGAGTTTCAGGAAATTCTTTAAACATTTCTTCATATCTAGGAAGAACAAATTCTCTATATGCAGGTTCACTAAGAAAAGCAGAAAGATCATCTGCTACAAATATATGATGTAATGAGCCTAAAATTTCTTTTTGCGCTCGCATAAACCTTATTTGAGTTTCTACAACAACATCTAGTATTTTATTAACTAAGTCAGGTTCTGCAATAGTATCTGCACAAAAATCACTAATACCTCTAATATTAGCTCCTACAGTAAATGGTCCCATTATAGGATGAGGATTAACTTTATATCCTTCGGGGCAATTTTCAACCATATATTTTAATGTCTCTAGAGCTTGCCTCATATAGTTGTCTCCATATGGATCTCCTGGTTCTAGCCAATCTAAATCTTCTGCAGTTTCCGCTTCTGCTATTTTAGGGTTAGGGTGTACCGAAATAAAACCATGATCATCAAATTTAACTACTCCACCTAGTCCACTTGATTCTGCAACCGAACCCATATCTGGAACTGGATTTCCTATCCCATCTAGTTTTTCTAGTGCTTCTATTTGACATTTAAGTGTTACTTCAGGTTTGTGAAAATAGTCATCTAGATCAACACCTGTAATTGCTTGAAAGAATGGAAATGTATAGAAATTAAATACCGCATGACCATCAGATTTTTCTCCAGCTATACTTTGTTTTAATCTTTTAAAATTTTTTTCTCTTAAAGTTGACATCAATTAACCACCTTTATATTTTTTTATATACTCTCTATGATAATATTTTATCATAACATTAAATATTATACTATATTAAAAAAGTGCTATAATATATGAATATTGCTTTCATTTCAATATTTACCCAATTGATTTTACAATTATATAAAGATTTTTATACATGTTTTTTGTTTTTAAAAATCTTTACAATTATATGCCTTTATTATATACTAAAAATAAAAATTAAGTTGATAATATTTAAAAAACAATTAGATTTCTAGGAAATTTAGACTTTAATAGTTTAAAGTTATAAACCGAATTTAAGTGATCACTTTATTTATAATCAAAATTAATATTATGGAGGGAATATGGATAATAATAAGACAACTAAAATTTATACTCATAACTCTTCTTCTTTTGCAAAAAAATATTTATTTTATTCTGAATTAGCTGGAGAATATTTTGGTATTAAAGATTATGAAATAAAAAGAGATTATTATAATAGTCTATTGTTAATATTTGTAGAAAAGGGCCAACTCAACGTAAAACTTAAGGGCGAATCATTTGTAATTGAAAAAAATAATATAGGATTTATAGATTGTAGAACTCCCCATCATTATTATTCTAAAGAACCTATTTATTTCAAGTGGGCTCATATTCAAGGTAATTCCATATTTGCCTATAGTGAACTACTATCAGAGAAATTCGAAAATCCAGTTATAGTCAATGCTTCTTCTGTTATTACACAGGAATTTAAAGTTCTAATGGGTTTATTGCGAGGAGAAAATACCTTAGACCATTCAGCTTCTGCAACAATACATAGGATTTTATCAACAATGGTTGAAAGTACATCTGTTCAAACAAAGTCTACAGAGTATGCTTTATCATTTGCAGAAGCGTATTTAAGACAAAATTATGATAAACAACTTTCTATTTCAGATGTTGCTGAAAAAGTAAATATGAGTATTTATTATTTTACTCGTCAATTTCACAAGCAGTACGGTATACCCCCCTATGAATATCTAATAATACAGCGTATAAGCAACGCTAAAAAACTTCTTTTGAATACTAACATGAGCACGAAAAAAATTTCAAAAAAATGCGGTTATAATCATCCATCAACATTTATTACTGCATTTAAAGCACGTGTTGGAGATACACCTTCTCAGTTCAGAACAAAGGTAGTCGAAAATATTGGATTATAATTATATTTAACATACTTTCTTCACTTTAATATGAATATAACTATCCTTTTTGATTAAGGGGTAGTTTTTTTTATAAAAAATTAAGAATACTAATTTTACAGGTATACATATATATCCAAACAAAGAGCAAGATTTATGTATTTTTTTCAATTTTTATATATCATTAAGAAACTCTTAAATATTTTTATATTAATTTATACTTCTTATAACTGTTCATAATACTCATTTTATATATTAATTAAAAAATTAACAAAAATATAAAAAAACTTATATAAATTACGTGACAAAAAGCAATATTTATAGTAAACTTATATAAAGGTAATTGAACTACATTGGTTATATTTAAAAGAAAACGAATTCCTGTTAAATCATAAGGGAATATTAAACTAGCTTGATTAAATTTTTAGTAATACCAATATATTTCAAATTTTTACAAAAATTATTAATTAGGAGGTATAGATTATGAATGAAAAATTACAGGAAATTAGTTCGCTATTACAGTCTGGAAATGTCAAAAAGTGTAAAGAGGCTGTTAATTCAGCCATTGAAGAAGGATTAGAGCCTAAAACAATCTTAGACAAAGGATTATTAGCAGGTATGGATATTGTCGGTACTAAATTTAAGGCTAACGAAGTTTTTGTACCAGAAGTTTTAGTATCAGCAAGATGTATGAATAAAGCCCTTGATATTCTTAAACCCTTACTTTTAGAAGGTGGTTCTGAAATTACGGGTACTGTTGTTATCGGAACTGTAAAGGGAGATCTTCACGATATTGGCAAAAACCTAGTAAGTATTATGATGCAAAGCAAGGGCTTAACAGTTATTGACTTAGGTGTTGATGTTTCTTCTGAAAAATTTGTAGAAGCTGCATTAAAAAATAAAGCAGATGTAGTTGCTTGTTCGGCACTTCTTACAACAACAATGGGAGAAATGCAAGGTGTAGTTAATGCACTTAAAAAATCAGAAGTATCAAAAGAAGTAAAAATAATGATAGGAGGAGCTCCTATTACTGATGATTTCTGCAAAAAAATTGGTGCAGACATTTATAGTGTAGATGGCTCTGAAGCTGCTGATGCTGCATACAAGGTTTGTACAAGTTAACAAATAACTTTTCATTTAATAAATTAATAGTGTTAAGAATCTCTTAATACCTTAAAATTAAATTAATGAAACTAAAAAGGCATGATGACTTTTGTTCTAAAAATCATCATGCCTTTTGAATATTTTTCTTATAGGTCTGGATTTATAATGTTCTTGGTTCTTTTGAAAATATCTAACCCCTGCTGTTTTAGCCAGAATGGTATATCGATTAAAACCCAGTTTTCAGAAAGTTTATCTCCTTCTCTACAATATACGTCAACAACCTGCATATCTGCTTTTATTTCTCCTCCTGGAAGGCCTAAGAAACCTCCTATAGGTGTATTGGATAAGTTTGGCCAACCAAAAAAACAAGCAAATTTGCCTTCAGAAAATCTGCAAACATGACCATTAAATTTTTTATCTTTCAAATTATTTCTAAAAGGCAATTGATGTTGTTTTTGATATCTAGGAATTGTATAACTTGCTCCTATACCCCCTGGTCCATACCATATCATATTTTTAGACCAAGTTTTTTCTAATACTTCTGGAGGACATCCCATAGCTCCACTATCGTTAAGTTCTGATAAATCATCGACCATTTTATTTACAAGTTTCAGAGTTTTTACACCTTCATCTTCATCCGCATCTTCAAATAATAACCCGTCATGATTTCTAGGTCCAGGGTAAACAAAGTATTGACCCGTTGAAGGAGGTAGAGGGTTTACACCTGCTTGCAGCATAAAACCTATTATGTCAATAAAAAGTCCGGTTTCTGTTATTTTACCATTTTCCACACAGCTAAATTCTGCATATCTTAAACTTGTCATTTTACCTGTTGGCCTAATACCCATCCACTCTGAATCAAAAAGTCCCATAAGATGACCCATACTCATTACCCATATTTTATCATCTATTTCATTATTTCCAGCTATAAATATATCCTGACGACGTTGCATATTTTTTAAAGATTTTTTAAGTGGGGACCAAAACTTTTCTGCAACATCCTCTGCGCTATTTTGTTCACGAAAAGGATAAACTCCTCTCCAAGAATAATTGTCACTGGTATATTTATTTAGTACATTTTTAACATCTTGAGGGTTTGATTTTTCTAATTCCTCAAAATAATCTCTTACTATTTTTTTTGAATCTTGATATTTACTCATAAAACCTCCTGTTATTTTTATGTTACTAGTGAAGCTTTAATTAAACTTCTAATAAACTTATATTATTTTTTATCTATATTTTCAGAATCTTCATCACAATCTATATATGTTTGTGCTAAGACATCTAATCCATCGAATGTAATCCATTCTTCTATTATTTTTCCTTCTGAAACACAGTAATGATTAATGCCAAGTATTTCAACCTGTTTTCCAGATGGTTTTCCAAAGTAACCTATTCCATCATGAAGACCTCTTAATCTCCATCTTACTGCTACATCATAGCTGTTTCCCTGAACTCTTTTATTGCAATTTACTCTTTCAATACTAAATTCACCACTAGGAAATGAAGCAAACAAACTTATTAACATACCTTGTATTTGCTTGTATCCAACTAGATCTTTATCACAAATAAAATGTACTACAGCATTGTCGGCATAATAGTCTTTAACTTTATTAAATAATTTACATTGATATATACCGTTGAGCATTTCCAACATAAATTCACCAACACTTGAATCTTTTGCCTGGTATTTTTGAGGGAAAAATTGACCTTCCCTAGTCTCATTTAATCCAAAATCCTTTTGTAATGCTGGAGTTTTTTTATCCATGTCTTTTGCTTTTTCTTTCGCAACTTCATGAGGGTCTAATCCAAGCTGTTTAACTACCCACAAATTATCTCTTACTAGCCATTCTTCATGGATCCTGTTGTTATGAACTGCGCATTCTACTGTTGTTCTAAAATTCACCTTTTTACCCGTAGATTTACCAAAACTACTATCTCCTAGATTTGTACCTGTTGATAGTATTCTATGGGAAGATAGGTATCCATCATTGTCATAATTTGACCAAATAACGTTTTGTCCTATCAACCTTCTATCTGGAAATGCATGTAATGTTTGTAATGTTCCAGAAATAACTGAATCTACGCCAGAAATATTTTGTGAACCTGCATGCATAACTACGTTATTATGATAAGTATCGTAAATAATACCTATTCCTTTTTCTTCCCATATTCGATGAGTTATTTTTAATATATAGTCAACAATGTCTAAATAATCTGTGTCAAAACCCTTTAAATCTTGTTTGCTACTTGTATTTTTCAAATAATCATTGTAGTCACTATAACTAATTGAATTCACTTCACTACTGTCACCATAGAAAACTTTGTTATTAAATTTACTTACATTTTTTTTAGTATTAACATTTTTTCCTTCATCATTCTTTTTACCATTTGTCAATTTAAGTCCTCCTTTTATACAAAATTGCTAACTTTATCCTATAAAATTTATAACACTTGAGAAAACGTTTATTTTATATGTCCATTTAGTATATCTATTATATAACAAAACCAGTTATTGTTAAATAATAAATATATTTGTGTATAGTATACTTATACAAATTATATTATTATTTTCTCTTTTTAAAATTTAATAATTTATATGAGCCATATTAAAGCTCATATAAATTATCTTGTGCTATTATTTTATTTCTTTAGTTTTTTTATGATGTCTTTGCCAGTAGAAGAAATCATACCTTGATCTGTTCCTATTAATAAGTATTGAACTCCACGATCAATGTATTCACCTGCTTTTTCTTTGTTTGTAACGATACCAACAGCTTTTCCTGCTGCCTTAGTTTTTTTAATTACAAGGTCTATAGCCTCTAATAGCTTAGGATTATTACTTTGCCCTGTAATTCCCAAGGATTGAGATAAATCCATAGGTCCAATAAATATTACATCAATTTCTGGTATTTTAAGAATTTCATCTAAATTGTTTACACATTCTACTGTCTCACAGTGAGAAACTACCAATGTATTTTCATTTGAATCCTTAACATATTGTATTTTGTCATATAATCCGTAATGTGCAGCTCTAACAGATGGAGAAAAACCTCTTTTTCCTTCTGGTTTATACTTAACATATGACACTAGATCTTTCGCTTGTTCTTCAGTATCAACATTAGGTACCTGAACTCCTAAAGCTCCCGAATCTAATGCTTGTAATATTTCTACATCTTCATTTTTTTTAACTCTTATTATAGGAGTTATATCAGTAGTATTAGCTCCTCTTATTATATTTCCAATAGTTTCTTTACTCATAGAAACATGTTCGTTATCTAATACGAAAAAGTCAAAACCTATAAGTCCTAATATTTCAGTAATGGATGGATCTGTTATCTTTACAAATGTACCTACAACATATCCACCTTCTTTTAGTTTTTTCTTTACTTTATTTTCTTTTAACATTATTTTGCCTCCCTTTAAGGTATTAATACTGCCTTAATTCTACATTCCTTTTTATTTTCTATCATTTCTATTGCTTCTTTTGCATTTTTTAATGGATAGTTGTGAGTTATAAGTGGTTTAACATTTATCCTACCAGATTCCATTAGATCTATTGTTGGTCCAAAAGCATTTGGACTTCCTAAAGCACCGTAAACGTCTAAATCTTTTGCAACTATACTGTTTATTTCTGACATAAATTCACTTGAAGTATATATGCTAAGAAGAAGTACTTTCCCACCAGGTTTTACAGCATTTAAAGATTGATTGAAAGTTATTGGATTTCCAGAACTTTCAATAACGACATCTACGCCTTCGCCTTCAGTTAATTTATTTATTTCTTTTAATATATCATCTTTTTTATAGTTTAAAACCGCATCTGCACCAGTTGATTTAGCTATATTCATTTTTTCTTCCCAGCTACCAACCAAATATACTTTAGATGCGCTTGCTGATTTTGCACACTGCATAGCTAATTGACCTATAGGACCATCTCCGATAACAAGTACTGTACTGCCGTAATCCATATTTGTTCTCATTATCCCATAAGAGCACGTAGCTGCTGACTCAATCATTGATCCTTCTTCAAAGCTCATGGTATCAGGAATTTTATAGATATTTTTGCTTGGCACTTTTATATATTCTGCGAATGCACCATCTTTATTCTTGTAAGATCCTACAACAATTCTATTGGGACAAAGGTTATATCTGCCCTTTTTACACATTGAGCATTCACCACAGCCAAGGCTTACATCGCTGGTTACCCTGTCTCCTGTTTTTAGGACCTTTACATCTGATCCTACTTCTTCTATTATTCCCGACCACTCATGCCCTGGTATTAATGGGTACTTAGTAAGTTCTTTCTTAATATATGGATGTTCACCACTATAAAGTTCCATATCAGAACCACATATTCCCACAGCTTTTACTTTAACTAGTACTTCATTTCTATCGACCTGAGGTTTTTCTACATCCTCATATTTTAATTCTTTTGGTCCAGTAAATCTTACTGCTTTCATTTATTTTCCTCCTAATAAAAATATCAGTATCAATTCAAACACTATATTCATCTATTTATTTAATAATTTTTTATCTTCATTTAAAAAATAAAATAAGAGTTTACGTCTAAGCCCTTCAGCTTCCTCTATTTTTTCTTCATCCCAATCATAAAAACCCTTTCCTGTTTTAACACCATAATTATTATTATCAATTATTTCTTTCATAACCGGTGAAGGTTTTTTAGAGTCACAAAGATCTTTAAATAAGTAAGATGAAATACTATAAAACACATCTGCTCCTCCAAGGTCGGCAGTTTTTATAGGTCCTGTTGCAGGAAGTCTTCGTCCAAATCCATATTCAACAGCTTTATCAACTTCTTCAATATCAGCCCAACCTTGCTCCACAATATATACAGCCTCTCTTAAAAGAGCATATTGCATTCTATTCCCAATAAAACCCAAACACTCTTTTTTCATTTTAACAGGTTCTTTTCCTATTTGATTTACCCAATTCATAGTCTTATCAACTATTTCAGGTGAAGTTTTTTCACCTGGTACAACTTCAACTAAGGGTATTAATTCTGGTGGACACCAAAAATGTGCAACAACCATTCTTTCAGGATGTTTCAAATTTTTAGCTATAGCTGTAGGACTTAGTCCGGAAGTATTTGATGCTAGAATAACAGATTCATCACAAATAGAATCTAATTCCTCGTAAACTTTTTGTTTTATTTCTAAATTTTCAACAATACATTCTATAACTAATTCCACACCTTTAACAGCATCTTCTATTTTTTCTTCCAGCATTATATTATCCAGTGTATTGTCAGCTTGTTCTTTTGTTATTTGTCCTTTACTTTCCAGTGTAGATAAATTCTTTTTAATACTTTCATAGCCTTTTTTTAGGTTGTCTTTTGATATATCGAAAAAATTAACTTTCAATCCTGAATCAGCACATAACTGAGCTATTCCATGACCCATTGTTCCAGCACCTAGTACTGATATTTTTTTTATATTCATATTCTTTTGGTTTTTATTTGTCATATTTACTCCTATTAACTATTCTGTTTGAGATTTATTTTTATATTTATTAATTTCTTCAGTAAGTTTCGGTACTATATCATGAAGATCTCCTACTATTCCTAAATCAGAAATTTCAAATATCGGAGCTTCATTATCTTTATTAATAGCTATAATAAATTCTGACTCTTCCATACCTGCAAGGTGTTGAATTGCTCCTGATATACCTGTCGCTATATATAAATCTGGCCTTACTGTCTTTCCAGTTTGTCCAACTTGATAATCTTTTTCGATCCAACCTTCATCTACATTTGCTCTAGATGAAGAAATCTCACCGCCAAGAACTTCTGATAGTTTCTTTAATTTATCAAATCCTTTTTTATCACCTAATCCACGTCCACCAGATACCAATACATTTGCTTCTGTAATATCGACTGTTTTTTTACTTCTTTTTAATATTTCCCTTATTTTTATATTCATGTCTTCTTTTTTAAAGTCTATTGGGAATTCTTGTATTGTACCTTCTCTTGAGTCTTCTTTTTCTAAAGCAGTCATAACTCCTGGTCTTACTGTTGCCATCTGAGGTCTATGGTTTTCGCATACAATAGTCGCCATTATGTTACCACCAAAAGCTGGACGTGTCATCATTAGTAACTTTGATTCTGAATCAATTTCTAAACCTGTACAATCAGCTGTCAAACCAGTATATATTCTTGCGGATACTCTAGGTGCAAGATCACGACCAATTGAAGATGCTCCAAAAAGAACTATTTCTGGGTCATTTGCTTTAATTATATTACTAACAGCTTTTGTATAAGGTTCCGTTACATAGTCTTTAAGCATCTCATCGTCTACAAATATAACTTCATCAGCTCCCCCATCTATTAGGCTTTGAGATTTTTCTTTTATATTATGCCCTAATAGCACTGCAATTACTTTTTGATTTAAATCATCTGCAAGTTCCTTAGCTTTTCCAATAAGTTCAAAACTTACCTTTTGTATTTCTCCGTCATTTGTTTCTGCTATTACATATATATCCTTACTCATTATTTAATGCTCCTTTCTTAAATATATCTATATTTAAATTATGTGTTTTTCCTTTAATTTAGAAACAATTGCTTCTACAGCTTCATTTGTAGAAACGTCATCAAGAATTTCGCCTTTTCCTTTAGCTTTTTTAGTAAATGATTTTTTTACTCTAGTAGGAGATCCTTTTAATCCAAGATCTCTCTCATTTACAGTATCTTTTATATTTTCTAAACTCCAAATTTCAACCTCTTTTTCTCTGTATGCATCAAATGTACCACCTACAGACATATATCTTGGTTCAGCTAATTCGCTTAAAGTTGTTATTAAACATGGAGTATTTACCTCTATTAAGTGATATTTATCTTCAAATTGTCTTTTAATTATTAACTTATCATCTTCAACATTAACATCTTCAGCATAGCTTACCTGTGGAATATTAAGGTGTTCTGCTATTTGTGGTCCTACCTGAGCTGTATCACCGTCTATAGCTTGTCTTCCAGCAATAATAACATCATAGTCAATCTTTTTTAATGCCGCTGCAAGAGTACAGGATGTAGCCCAAGTATCGGATCCTCCAAAAGCTCTGTCACTTACTAAAATCGCTTTATCGGCTCCCATGGCCAATCCTTCTCTTAATGCTACTTCCGCTTGAGGAGGCCCCATTGATAGCAGGGTAACTTTCCCACCTATTTTTTCTTTTAATCTTAATGCTGACTCAATCCCCGATTTATCATCTGGATTTATTATACTTGGTACTCCGTCTCTAATTAATGTATTTGTTTCTGGATCTAATTTTACTTCTGTAGTATCTGGAACTTGTTTGATACAAACAACTATATTCATTATTATAGTCTCCTTTCATTCTTATCAATAATTTATATTTATTAAAGTGATGCTGCTATAACCATTTTTTGAACTTCAGAGGTGCCCTCATATATTTCAGTAATCTTTGCATCACGCATCATTCTTTCGATAGGGTATTCACGAGTATATCCATATCCTCCAAACAACTGCAAGCATCTAGCTGTTACATCACTTGCCAATTCTGAACAATACAACTTAGCCATAGCTGCGTTAGTAGTATATGGCAAATTATTATCTTTTAACCTTGCCACCTTGTAAACTAAAAGTTGAGCTGCTTCTATTTTCATTCTCATATCAGCTAATTCAAATTGAGTGTTTTGGAATTTAAATATACTTCTACCAAACTGCTTTCTTTCATTTACATATTCTATAGTTTCTTCTAAAGCTCCTTCAGCAAGTCCTAATGCTTGAGCAGCTATTCCAATACGTCCTACATCTAAGGTTTGCATTGCTATTTTAAATCCTTTACCTTCTTTACCTATTAAATTTTCCTCTGGCACAACACAGTTGTCAAAAATTAGTTCGCAAGCACTTGATCCTCTAATTCCCATTTTCTTCTCTTTTTTCCCAACGGTAAATCCAGGAAAGTCGCTTTCAACTATAAATGCAGAACATCCTCTTGTTCCTTTAGATTTATCTGTCATAGCAATAATAATATATGTGTCAGCATAACCTGAGTTTGTTATGAATATCTTTGATCCATTTAAGATATAATTTTTACCTTTTTTAACAGCAGTTGTTTTTTGCATTGCCGCATCTGTTCCTGCGCTAGGTTCTGTTAGTCCAAATGCACCTAACTTTTCACCTTTGCAAAGAGGAACTAAATATTTTTCTTTTTGCTCTTTAGTACCATATTTGTATATTGGATGACAACAAAGGGATGTATGTGCTGTATAAATAGTTGTAGTTGTTAAACAAACTTTAGCTATTTCTTCAACTGATAATACGTAAGCAAGAGTATCTGCTCCCTCTCCACCATATTCTTTAGGCATAGGTATACCCATAAATCCATATTTTTTTAATTTTTCAACAGTTTCTTTTGGAAATCTTTCTTCTTCATCTATTTCCGCTGCTATAGGCTTAATCTCTTTTTCTGCAAATTCTTTAAACATTTTCTGAGCTAATAAATGTTCTTTTGGTAAATTGAAATCCATTCTTTTTCCTCCCATTTTTTAATTATTTATTTTATTTTTTATATAAGCATCAATGTTAAAATTCTTTTTTACTTAACCCTAAGAGTTTTTCACTAAAAAAACTCTTGTCCATTTTTTTCAAATTATCTGATATTTTAGGCTTGAATTCCATTTTGTTTAATATGTGAGCCTCTAAATCAACTCCTGGGGCCACTTCAGTTAAATATATTCCATCGCTTCTAAGTTCAAATACTGCTCTTTCTGTTATGTATTTAACCGGTTGCTTTATTTTATTAGCATATTTCCCACTAAATGTAATTTGTTCTACTTCTTCAACGAATTTATTTTTTCTTCCTTCATTTATAATTTTTAATTCTCCATCTTTAATTTCTGTTTCTAACCCACCAGCTGTAAATGTGCCGCAAAATATTACTTTTTTTGCATTTTGTGTGATATTAATAAATCCACCACATCCAGCAAGCCTTTTTCCAAACTTACTAACATTTATATTGCCTAGTAAATCAACTTGTGCCATTCCTAAAAAAGCTATATCTATACCGCCACCATCGTAAAAATCAAACATTACATTTTGATCTAGAATACTATCTGCATTTGCAGAAGCACCAAATTGAGCTCCAGATAATGGCATACCACCAACAGCACCTGCTTCTACTGTTAATGTCATGTAATCTTCTATTCCTTCTTCAGCTGCTATTGATGATATTAGCTCAGGAACTCCTACTCCTAAGTTAACAACAACATCTTTTTCTAGTTCCATGGCAGCTCTTCTAGCAATAACTTTTTTAGCATTTAGGGGTACCTCTTTTTTATTGTTAAATGTTTCCCTTATTTCTCCTGTTAAGGATGGATCATAATCATATCCTAAACACTGTAAGCTCTCTTCTTTATTCCCGATTACTAGTGCATCTACATTTATTCCTGGAATTTTAACTAATTTTGGATCTAGTGTTTTGTTTTTAACTATTTTTTCAACTTGAACTATAACTTTACCTCCGCTGTTTTTGCAGGCCTGAGCCATAGCAGTAGAGTCTAGTGTTCCGATTTCTTTTTCCATAGTAATGTTGCCAGATTCATCCGCATAAGTTCCTTTTATTAAACATACATCAATAGGAAATGTTTTATATAGAAGGCGTTCTTCTCCGTCTATATTTACTAGTTTAACCAAATCTTCTTTAGTTGCAGAATTCAACTTACCCCCACCATTTCTAGGATCAACAAAAGTATTTAATCCAACATGAGTAAGAGTACCAATTTTTTTTGCCGCTATATCTCTAAATAAATGAGATATAACCCCTTGAGGAAGATTGTATGCCTCTATTTTACCCTCTATAGCCATAGAACCTAATTCAGGACCTCTATCCCAGTGTCCTCCAATAGCTCTCTTAACCATGCCCTCGTGAGCAAAATGATCATTGCCTTTACCATTTCTTTTGCCTTGTCCTGCAGCAAATATTAAAGTTAGATCTTTGGGATAACCTTCTTCTAAATATTTTTTTTCTACTGCGCTTGTTAAAGCTTCAGGACAACAACTACTTACAAATCCTCCAGTTGCAACACTTTCTCCATCATTAATTAAATCAATTGCTTCTTTTGCTGTTAATATTAGTTTTTTTCGCACCTTCATTATCCTCCTGTGTTATGATTTAATTTTAGATTTTATTAAAGAATATATATCATTGAATCTTATCTATATTCAAATTTCTTTTTTTTATCTTTATTTATAAAGGCTTTCATACCAATCTCTTTATCTTTTGTTGAATTACATAAACTGAAAGCTTGCAACTCATATGAAATCCCTGTATTAATATCAGTTTCGACACCCTTATTTACAGCACGTTTCGTTTGTTGTACTGCTATTTGAGCATTATTTGCTATTTCTTCAGCCATATCGATAGATTCTTTTAACAAATTATCATGAGTTACAACTTTATTTACCAAATTTATATTTAAAGCTTCTTGTGCATTTATGATTTTCCCAGTATATAAAAGCTCCTTAGCTTTTCCAAGACCTACTATTCTTGGTAGTCTCTGAGTTCCACCAGCACCTGGAGTTATTCCAAGTCCAACCTCAGGTTGTCCAAATTTAGCTTTTTCAGATGCTATTCTAATATCACAAGACATTGCTAACTCACAACCACCGCCTAATGTAAACCCATTTAGCGCTGCTATGACAGGTATTTTTAAGTTTTCAATTTTTGTGTTTAAGTCACTACCTATTTGGCCCCATTTTAAAGTTTCAGCACCTGTTAATGGCAACATTTCTTTAATGTCAGCTCCTGCTATGAAGGCCTTCCCGGCTCCTATAATTATTAATACATATATGCTGGTATCTTCCTCTACTTCATTTAAAGCATTATCTATTTCTTTTATGAATTCTACATTAAGTGCGTTTAGGGCTTTTGGATTGTTTAACTTTAAAATCCCTATATGATTTTCTTTTTCTAAGATAACTTTTCCCATGCTTAACCTCCTCTAATAATAAATATTTAACTCATATCTTTTTTTAAATTTCACTTCTTTTTATTTATTTCATTTAATAATTTTACTGCTTTTTCATAATCTTTTTCATTCTTAATTATTATTTTATCTTTATAGTCTAAATTATCGTAATTTGCACAAATACTTGTGCATCCATTTATAATAATCAAAACATCATATTTTTTTCCAGGTTCAGCATAGTGAAATTCAAAACTAAAGTTTTCTTTAATTTGATTTAGCATTTTTACTCTATCGTAGCTTGGATTACATCCTCCGCAATATTTAATACCTACTTTAAAAATAACCACCTCTTCTATTTGTTTAATATTTTTCTTGCTTCATTTAATAACTCTTCATTGACTTGATTTTCTACTTTTACCTTTTTTATCTCTGGTATTTCCTTAATTAAAGCAGCTTCGATGACTTCTTTAACGGTATCGTCTGAAGATAAACAATGTTTACACTGTCCTAACAAATTTATTTCTACAACCCCATTTTTAACATGAGCCACTTCTAAATCCCCACCATGTTTTGCTAAGTAAGGCCTTATTTTTTCATCAATTACTTCATTGATTTTTTTCTTAATCATTTATACCACCCATATATTAATAATTAGTCTTCAATGTTGGCTATAGCTTTAGCCAGCTCTTTTTTTTGCTCAATATTAGCTTGTCTTCCTATCATTATTCTCTGAGCCTGTGGTGATCCAGCTCCGTGCATTGATTCTGTTCTATAGCCTACTGCCGCAGTTCCCAAAGTTAAATTTTCAATAAGTCTAAATACTTTCATTCTTTTTATAGCCGGCACTCCATTTGCACCCTTTAAATATTTTTCCATATATTTTCCTGTTACTGGGTTTTCATAATCTTTTTGTGAAGGTAAAGTTACCATTAATCCTCCAGCTATATCTTCTGCTAACCTAG
Organism: Eubacteriales bacterium; assembly: GCA_046482875.1. Taxonomy (GTDB): domain Bacteria; phylum Bacillota; class Clostridia; order Tissierellales; family Dethiosulfatibacteraceae; genus UBA8670. Next base: position 19,254 of record JAWOEG010000006.1, read on the forward strand.
CTATTTCGTAAGGAAATCTTGTTACATTTTGCTTACAAACATTTGCTAAAAGTAAATCTATTTGGTAGTTTCCTGCTTTTGTTTGATATCCTTCAGCTGAACAAGCAATACCACAAGCGTATAATGTTTCATTTAGGTGACACATCTCTATTAGCTTATCTTTTATATGCGAAGCTTTTGTAATACCATTATACTCAGTTATAAGAGCTGACGATCCTATTAGCACATCTCCTACTCCAACCTTGCAACCACCATAACTTTGTCTATGATATCCAGCAAATCTTTCGATTAACATTCCTGCAAACTCAGTTTCACCGTTTAAGAATATTCTGTCATTTGGTACAAACACATCTTCAAATATAACCAATGCCTCTGTTCCGCCGTATTTCTTGTTTCCTACATCTATATCAGCATTTTTTTCTTTTTTCCTAGTATCACAAGATTGTCTTCCTACAATTATTGTTATACCATCTGAATCTGTAGGTACAGCAAAAGATATTGCATAGTCTTTATCCTCTTCTCTCATAGCTATAGTTGGCATTACAAGAACTTCATGAGAATTAGTTATACCAGTTTGGTGTACCTTAGCTCCTCTTATTACAACTCCATCTTTTCTTCTTTCCACAACTCTTAAGAACAAATCTTTGTCTTCTTGCTTGTTTGGAGGTAAACTTCTATCCCCTTTTGGATCAGTCATTGCACCATCTACAGTTAAGTCTTTTTCTTGAACATATTCCATAAAACTTTTAAAGTTTTCGTGGTATTTAGTATTATGCTTTTGATCAATTTCATAAGTAGTACTAAATAAAGAATTAAATGAATCCATTCCTACACATCTCTGAAAGCAAGACGCAGTGTTTTGTCCTAGTAACCTCTGCATTTTAACCTTCTTAATTAAGTCATCTGTATTTTTGTGAAGGTGTGTGAATCGATTTATTTTATCTCCTGTTAATATTGATTTTGCTGTCATTAAATCTTCATATTCAGGTTTTTCAGCTAATTCGTAGGTTGCTTTAACAGAATTCAATGATGGTCTCAAAATTGGATCATCCACCACATTTTCTATTTTTTCTCCTAACATATAAACATTCAAATCTAATTTTCTTATACTTTCTATATATTCTTTTCCTGTCATTAGTCCCATAATAATTCTCCTTTCTATTTTTAACTATTTTGCTTACCTATATAACTAGCAATTTTTATGCCAAATTATAAAAATCAAAAATTTATATGTTTCCTTCATTATTTCTCTTGAATACTTAAATATATCTTTGTTTTAACTAAATATTTGTTTAATAATGACTTTTTCAAGTTAATTTTTAGATTAAATAAATTATTATATATATATAGCGATGGTAGCATACATATTTATATGCACAGGTGCATCGTATTTTGTAATTCTTTCAAAATATTTGATTTTATATATAAAAAATATAGCGATACATTAAAATGCATCGCTATATTTTGTGGTTCTAATTAATTAAAGTAATCTTCCTTTTTCATCATGGTCTTTATCATATTTTATATCTGGTGTTCCTGCATAGCTGTCTGGATTTCTAAATCCTAATGGATTTACTCCACAAGGATATTTCCCTTTTATTTCTTCGATTAATTCACAGTAATGTCCTACTACAGTTGATACAAGCTTTTCACCTTTTTCTTCAGAAGCTTTTTCTGGATCTCCTATTACTCCTTTTTCTACATCATCTTTTTCCATAAGGGCAAATGTACCTTCGAAATGATACATAGAACCAGATTTAGTTGCTTGTCCTGGTGCTGTTTTCCATTTAGAATCTAACAATGGACTACCGCCATCTTTTACTGCAAGATCCATATCTACTAAATCAGGATACAAGTGTAAAGCTAAAGATGTTTCTGCTTCATCAGCGTGCCACATATAATCTTCAAGCACATTTTTATCATCTCTTAAAAAGTCATACCAAGTTGATGATAATGTGAAATATCCTTCTAAGCCTAACTTGTTAACTGCTACAATTGTTGCAGCAACCTGGCCGTGAGCTGATATGATTATAAATTTATTGTACCCTGCTACAGCTGCTCCCCTAACTATATCTTCTAGCATAGCTATATGTGTTTCATACTTTAAAGGTATTGTACCTTTCATTCCCCAGTGCATATATGGATGCGAACCATACATTGGACTTGGTAATACCATTGCTCCTGTTTTTTCTCCAACTTTCTCAGCAATGCCTATTGCATTAAAAGTGTCAGAACCACATGGGCAGTGAGGACCATGCTGCTCAATTGCTCCTATCGGTAGAATTGCTACATCACACTCATTTTTTGCATATTCTACATTTACTTTTCCAGAATTTTCTTGGAACCATACTGAATCTCTTTTTCCTAATTTTAATTTTCCCATTTGAAAGTTACCTCCATTTTTTTATATTATAAATTAATTAATACCAATACTACATACTGAAGAACAAAGAATCCTAATAAGAATATAGAATATTTATCCATTGAAAACGGAAGCAATGATACTCCATCTTCATCTCTTTCTACTCCTTCAGCTATCATTTTAGCTCTCATTCCTTGAGCCGTGAATTTTTTAATATCTTCTACAGGCTTACTATTTTCAGCAAATACTAAGCTAAGCAAATAACCTACTACAATTGTTATAGAAGCTCCTATTGCAGGATTCCAAAGCCACCCGGTTCCTACTGATTTCGCGATTATATATCCTAAAATAAAACCTGTCGCAAATCCACCAGCAACACCTTTATCATTAGCTTTGTAAGTGAACATAGCTAACAAGAATGCTCCACAAGCAGGACCTGAGAAATATGAAATATAGTTCCCTACTAAATCAAGAACAGATCTAACAGTTCCGCCAAATGCTAATATAACAACAAATATTATTATTACTCCAAATACAGTTGAAATTATCATTGTTGTTCTAAGAGAAACCTCACCTTCTCCCTTGTAAAAATATTTTTCGTATATATCTTTTATGAAAACTGTAGTCATTGAGTTTAACAAAGAGTCAACACTGGACATAGCTGCTGCAAAAGCTCCTGCCACAACCAATCCTATCATACCTACTGGCAATTCTTCTAAAATAAAGGAAATCATAACATCGTTTGATGAAGCAAACTCTTTTCCTCCATAATACACAAAAAGTATAAGTCCTACAAGCAAGGTAACAAAATATGTAATATTCATAATAACTGCACTAGATGCATAAGAACTTTTAAGTCCTTTCATTGATCTTGATGTTAAAATTCTTTGTACTTGTGCCTGGTCGAATGAAAAATATCTTATCCACATCATTGTTCCACCTATTAAAGATGCCCAGAATGCATTATTATTAGTTAAGTTAAATTCAAAATTTAAAGCTTCTAATTTTCCAGCTAATTTAGCTTGTCCTATGGTTTCAAAGAATCCCATTTCCATAGATTGTAATGGTATTACAATTGCTAAAATTATTCCTGCCCATAAAACCAATGATTGCACCGTATCTGTCCATATAACGGCCCTTATTCCTCCTAGCAAAGTATATATTATTGCTACTATTACTATGATAGGTACTATAAGGTTTAACTCCCATCCAGTGATTTTTTGAAGAATTAACGCAGGAACAAACACCATTGAGCTAACCTGTATCAGTGAATTTATAAAAAATTGTGCAACTGTTAAGTTTCTACTGTAACCGCCTAGTCTATACTCCATATACTCATAAACCGAAGTTACTTTTAAGTGATATATTACTGGTGTAGTAACATATACTGCAAAGAAAACCGCAAGTGGAACTGTTATATTTACCATAAATGGTGCTATACCTGATCCATAAGCCCATCCTGGACCCCCAACAAATGAGTTAGCACTAATCATTGTAGCTGATACAGAAAGTGCTATTGGGAACCAAGGCATATCTCTACCTGCTAAAAGATAATCTTCCTGTGTTTTATTTCCTTTCCCAGAAAAGTAGCCTATTGCTATCATTCCTATAAGATAGGTTGCAAATACTATAATATCAAATGTATAATTCATTTTAAAATCTCCTTTTTTTTTTTAGTTAAGCTTTTAATAAGTTACCTTACTTGTTTTGAATATCACCTCCTAAAAATATTTAAATACTTTTATGCTCTTTATAAACCAAAGCTATATTCTCATCACCTTATAAAACATTAATTTGTTTATATAGGTATATTGAGCATTTTGGGAAGTGTCAACGAAATTGCCGGAATGAAAGTTATCATTAATAAAACAACTATCATAACCAATATCCAAGGTACTATAGCCTTGGCCAAATCATCAAATTCAATATCACTTATCTGAGAAGCCATAAATAAGTTAGCTCCTAATGGAGGTGTAACAAATCCTATGGCTAAGTTAAGTACCATTATCAATCCGAATTGAACAGGATTAACACCTAATGCTTCTACAACAGGTAGTAATATCGGTACAAGTATTATTATAGCTGCATTTGTCTCCATAAAGGTACCAACTATAAGTAACAAAGCATTGATTAATAGTAGTATTAAAACTTTACTTGATGTGATTCCAAGTATAAAGTTAGCTATTTTTATAGGTACTTGTGTAATAGTAAGAATCCTACCAAAACCAGATGAAACTCCTATTATAACTAACACTGCTGAACAAAGCAAGCAGGCATTAAACCCTATAAATGGTAAGTCTTTAAATTCTACTTCTTTATATACATAAACACTTACAAAGATTCCGTATACACACGCAACAGCAGCTGCCTCAGTTGGTGTAAATACACCACCATATATTCCTCCTAAAATTATAACTGGCACTAACAGAGCCGGTATTGATTCTTTAAATATTGCAATAATTTCTTTGAACGAATAAGTTGTATCGTCTCCTTGGTAACCATGTTTTCTAGAATAAAAGTAGGTATATATTATTAAAGCAATACCAACTAAAAGCCCTGGCCCAATTCCAGCTGTAAACATACCTGTAACAGAAACTCCCGCTGCTACGGCATAAACAACCATACATATACTAGGCGGTATAAGTGTACCTACAGTTCCTGCAGTAGCTACAAGAGCTCCCGAAAAACTCTTATCATAACCTCTTTTCAACATTGCAGGTATCATTATTACACCTATTGCAGCAACAGTTGCAGAACCGGTACCTGATATTGCCGCAAAGAATAAGCATGTAACTATCGATACTATCCCTAGTCCTCCTGTAAACCTTCCAAAGAATATACTTGATACCTTTAAAAGTCTTTTAGAAATTCCACCCCTACCCATTATTTCCCCGGCAAATGTGAATAATGGAACAGCCATCAAAGGAAATGAATTAAGTCCTTGAATCATTGTTTGAGCAAAAGCTTCTACACTAATTGGATTAAGTGTATATATAGTTATTAGAGAGGCCAGTCCAAGTGATATTGCAATAGGTACTGATAGTAGTAAAAAGAATATAAAACTTCCAAATAATAAACCTATAGTCATCTTTTACGCCTCCTCTTTCTTTGTTTCGTCTTTTTTATTTATAAAGCAAATCTCATTTGCACCAGAATATTTGCCAAGTCTATTTTCAAAATAATGTAATTTTCCAGAGAAATTTTTAAATTTCCAAATTATCCCTTGTATTATTCTTATAATTATTAATGCAAATCCTATGAGTCCTGCTCCGTAAATGATATTCATTGATACGTCTACCGTAGTAGCCTTGTCATTGAATTTTGCAACAGACTGTGTTATTTTTATAGCTGATACAAACATTCCAACAGAAAAAAACAAAAATAAAAAATCTACAATTATCATAATAATTTTTTGACCTTTATAATTAAGAATATTTCTTAAAAAGGTAATATTAATATGTCTATGATTTCTAGTAGCATAAGATATGCTAAAATACATTAGCCAAACAAACATAAATCTCGATACTTCTTCTCCCCATGCAAATCCAGCATCAAAAACAAACCTAAGAAAGACTTGTGTCGTTAACAAAATCATAATAGCATAGAATAATACCACCATTATAAGAGGTTCAAAGTTTTTATCAAGCCACGTAAATATTTTCTTCATTAAATACTCATCCCTTCTTTAATTAATGTATAGTCAGGTGATATTCTATTCCAAATATCACCTTTCTACAGAATTAACTATTTTCTTTCTTCTTCAATTTCAGACATTACCATATCGTAAATATCTTGTCCACATTCACTTATAATGTCTTCTTTTACGGCTTCATTCATTAATTTACCCATTTTTAGTCTTTCTTCTAAAGGAACTTCGTTAACTTCTATTCCTAATTCAGGCAATTTAGCTAAAGTTTCTTCTTCTTGTTCTTTCATTAACTGTCTTTCTAATTCAATAGCCGCTTTTACTTCTTCTTCTATAATTTCTTTATCTTCAGATCCTAATCCATCCATAAAATCAGTATTTGCATACCATAAATAATTTGTGTATATATGTCTTGTTAAAGACCAGTAATCTTGTGCTTCATAAAACTTAGCAGTATAAAAACTTGTAGTAGCACATTCTTGACCATCAATTAGGTTTTGTTGTAAAGAAGTAAATACTTCTGACCAAGATAAATTCGTCAAAGACACACCCAGTGATTCCCAAGCTTTTATTTGCATAGGATTATATCCTCTGATTTTTAGTCCATCTACATCTTCAATAGTTTCAATTGGTCTCTTACTATTAGAGAAGTTTCTAAATCCCATCTCCATATATCCTAAGCCAGTAAGACCTTTTTCTTCTAAAGGTTTCATTAATTCTTTTCCAGCTTTACCATCTAAAACTCTATGAGCGTGTTCTGCGTCATCAAATAAATAAAAACTATCCCACACTGCAAATTCTGGTATCGATGGCGTTAGCAAAGTCGTAGCAGCTAAACTCATTTCTATATCTCCACGTCTTGCTTGCTCCATCAAATCTGTTGCTTTTCCTAACTGAGATGCAGGAAATATTTCTACATCTATTCTTCCTTCTGTCTTTTCTTCTACAGCCTTTTCAAATTCTAACAAAGCCTTGTGAGCAGGTGTCTGAACATTACTCTCATGACCTATACGAAGTTTTGTAACTTCAACTTCATCAGGCTCACCACTTGAAGCTTCTTCATTTCCAGAACCACAACCAATAAGTAATCCACTAACCATAATAATTGAAATCATGTAAATAAGTACTTTTTTCCCTAACATAAATAATAACCTCCATTTTTTTATTTTAATATATATTAACCTGCAATTTTAAAAAACTATAATATCTTTTTTACTTCTTACCCTAATTAGAAGAAAAAACGTTTTTTTATACCATTGCAAGTTACTGTTAATATATATGCAATTTACATGCCAACTGTCCAATATTAATAGATAGCAAAGTAAGTTTTATTTGATATTTATTGTTCTATTTTTTATATATTTCTTTTATAGACTCTCTCCCCTATATCTCTTATCATTTATATAGTTATTTAAGCAATACATTTATCGTTAAATTTTTAACTATCGTTGGTAAAAAAAATATATTACTTTTAAAAGTATTTTATAATTTTTTATTTTGATGGGTTTATGCATCAGATTCTTGCAGCTTTACATCAAAGCTCCACTAGTTTTATTTGCTATATTTTAAGCTTTCTCCTTGGGCCATAAATTCTACTTTTGTTTTAGGATAATATTCTATTACTTTCTCTTCAAATAATTGAGGGTTTCCATTATGTTCTTTGAAGGTCCAAAAGTGTGCTGGTATAGCAATTTTAGGCTTGACTTTCTCAACCACTTTTGCGCCTTCGTCAGCGTTTAAATTGCCAAATTTTCCATTTATAGATAGTACTGCAATATCTGGATTGAATTTTATTACTTCATCTAATCTTTCCGGACGATAAGCAGTATCTCCTGAAAAATATAATTTTATTCCATCAATATCTAAAAGTAATCCTATGGCATCTGGAGCAAGAGAACCATGGTCCGCGTATATAGGTTTTATTTTAATATCTTTTTCTTCTACTGTTTTCCCTAATTCAAGCAGTTTTATTCTATCCTTGTTTATTCCTATTTTCTCAAATTCTTCTACAGATGATTTTGGTCCATAAAAGTTAGTTTGTGTATGTTTTGCAACTATTGGTATAGCGTCGTAATCAAAATGATCAAAATGAATATGAGTAGATATATATATGTCCGATGGTAATTCATCTGGAGATATTAGTTTTGGGCTTAGTCTTTTAAATCCTTTCATTCTTTCTCCACAGTCCGTTAGATATGGATCAATTACAACACAAGTATTTTTGCTATCTTTTATTAGAAAACCTGCTTGTCCTAACCAAAAAATAGCAATTTCTTTATATTTAACTTTAGCTGAAATAATTTCTTTTTTTAAACTCATATAATCATACCTTTCTTTTTCATAATACTTTAATTTTTTTTACTAAATTTTTGTATTTTCCTAACAATTGTCGATTGATCCACACCCAATGCTGAAGCTGCCTTTCTTGTAGTTCCATACTTTTTCATCGCTTTTTTTAATAAGTCTTCTTCCAATAATTCAACTGCTTCTTTTAATGGTAATATGCCTTTTACATTTACTTTTGCTTTTTTCATTTCTTCTGAATTTAAAATTTTATTAGGAACAAATTCAGGAGTGATTTCTTCATCTCTTGATACTACCATTAAATTTTCTATTATATTCAACAGTTCTCTTACATTTCCCGGCCAATCATATTCCATAAAAATATCCATTACTTCTGGGGTAATTACCTTGTTTAATTTGTATTTTTCGTTAAATTGTTTCAAGAACAAATTAACTAAAGGTGGTATATCCTCTTCCCTTTCTCTTAATGGTGGAACTGTAATTGTAACAACATTCAACCTATAATATAAGTCTTCTCTAAATTTACCATTAGACACCATCTCTTCAATATTTTTATTAGTTGCTGCAATTATTCTTACATCCAAAGGGATAGGTTCAGTGCCACCTACTCTCATTAATTCATTTTCCTGAATAACCCTTAAAATTTTAACTTGTAAATTTAAGGGTAAATCAGCTACTTCATCAAGAAAGATAGTTCCCTTATTGGCTAATTCAAACATCCCTTTTTTACCTTTGTTGTTTGCGCCTGTAAAAGCACCTTTTTCATAACCAAAAAATTCCGACTCTAAAAGATTTTCCGGTATAGCCCCGCAATTCACTTTTATAAATGGTTTTTCATTTCTTTCACTAGACTTAACAATAGCATTTGCTACAACTTCTTTCCCAGCTCCTGATTCCCCTAATATAAGTATAGTAGAGTCAAATTTACCTACACGTTTTGCTAATTCTATTATTCTCAACATTTTAGGACTTTTTGCCACTATACCTAATTTCTCCATACTTGTATCATTAATCTTAATTAATTTCAATTCTTCTATTTTTTGTTTTTGTTTGTTTATAATTTTTTGTTTATCTTTTAGCTCTTTAGACATACTTTCTAATTGTGTAATGTCTCTCACATTATTTATTACATATTTTATGTCCCCATCTTCATCAAAAATAGGATTTCCTGTTATAAGAGCTCTTTTATTAGTAATATAATTGTAACCTATCATTGTAACTGTCTCTTTAGTCTCTAAAACTTTTAAAACAGCGGATTTAGAGAACAATTTTTTTTCTAGTATTTTTTCCGTTGTTAAACCTACTACTTCACTTCTCTTAAAACCTGAAATTTCTTCATTTGCACTATTCATATATAGAACTCGGCCTTCCCCATCTGTAATCCATATTCCATCATAAGAAGACTCTAAAATTTGTTTCATTTCTACAGATATTTCAAATTCATTATCATTTTTCAATTTATTTTCATCTTTATTATTTTCAACCATATCATTCACCTTTCTAAATAGTTTATATACACCATAGTATAGCATTTCAACTTAACTAATTCAAAAAGTTTATAATTTTTATCCAAATTATAGTTTATGGTTTAATTTTATTATATTCAATTTAACTCCGATAATTTTAAATTATCGGAGTTAATATTTTTTCAGGTTTATTAAATCTATCTACTAATATAAAGCATTTTCCAAACCAGTAAATCTATCGTCGAATTTCACTTTATACACTTTTTCTTCTCCTGCTAGTCCCCAAAGTAGGTACTCGGTACATCCTGGTACAGCAAAAGAAGTGTGATAACCTTCCGGTAAAGCAATAGCATTATTATCTTCTTCTAATACGAAAAATTCATTCCATCTTTCTCCATTTTCTTCACCAGTTGAATATTGTATAACACTTCCTGGACCATTTTTAGGCCCTTTAACTCTTATAGAAAATATTTCTTCTAAAGGATACTCGTTTTCATTTAAGTAATCATGTCTATGTCCTGGAAATCCTATCCATCCACCTGGTACTGAAACAGATTCACCAACTATTAATTTCTTTGTGATATCTCCATTATGCTTATCTTTTGGTCCAAAGATAAAGCGATACTTTCTTTTCCATATATGTGCACCTGGACTTCCTTCTTCCACATCATCTGGTCCACAAAAATAAGGTTCATTACCATCTTCACAAGGAGCCGTAAATATACGAGCTTCCATTCCCTCTTTACTTTCTAAAACTATTCTACTCTTTGGTGGAAGATACATTGATGTTGGTAATTCATCAAAAACATCATTTCTCTCTCCTGTAACTTTGTCTAAGTATTTTTTGCCTTCCCATTCAACAGAAGCTTTGAAGTCACCTTTTTGTAATACAATTGCTATTTCTTCACCTGTAACTTCAAATTCAATTTTTTGGCCTGGTTCAACTACCAAAAGACTAAATCCTAAGTGTTTTAATGATGAACTTTTAGATGTTATAACATCTTTGTAACCACTTTCCATATTAAATTGATGTAATGTTGTACGTTGCATATTAACACTCCTTTTTTATTGTTTTTATAAGATTTCTTTATTTACTACATATTTTGGTCTTTTACTATTTAAACAATCAAGTACTCCTTGAGCAGATTGTGTTGCCATAGCAACAAGAGCTTTATCAGTCAAAGCTGCATTATGAGGGGAAACAAGAACATTTTCTAATTCAAATATAGGGTTGTCTGCATTTGGAGGTTCTTGTTCAAAAACATCTAAAGCAGCACCTTTGATTTCACCTTCTTTTAATGCTTCATATAGTTCTTTTTCTTTTATTACATCTCCTCTTGCTACATTTATAAAATAAGCACTTTCTTTCATTTTTTCAAACTGTTCTTTTCCTATCATTCCTTTTGTGTTTTCATTTGACGGCACATGGACAGAAACAATATCTGATTCTTCGAAAACAGTATTTAATTCATCAACAAGCTTTACTCCCATTTCCTTTGCTTCAGAAACCTCTACATATGGATCATAGGCAATTACATCCATACCCATTGGAACTAATTTTTTTGCCAACAAAGTTGATATCTTACCTAATCCAACTAATCCAACTTTTTTAGACTTTAATTCTATGTTTACGATTTCTTTTCTAATTCCATAGTTACCTTTTCTTAATTCTTTATCCATTTTTATTAAATTTTTAGATAATGCTAAAATCAAAGCTAATCCATGCTCGGCAACAGCATTTATATTTGATTCTGGAGCATTTACTACTAAAACTCCTTCTTTGGTCGCAGTTTTAACATCTATATTATCAACTCCTACACCATGTTTAGCTATAACCTTTAAAGTCTTCGTTTTTTCTATAAGTTCTTTTGGTATTTTAGCCGAACGTATTAAGATTCCTTCACATCCCACTGCTTTTTCTAATAATGTCTTTATTTCAGTATTTTCAGCTCTTATTACTTCTACTTCTTGTTCTAATAATTTCATTCCTTCTTCATGTATTGGTTCTGTAACTAATACTTTTTTCACTATTACGCCTCCTATAAAGTATAATCTCTTTTTTTACTAATTAAAAAAATTGCATACACTTAACATAGCATGCAATTCTAATGCCAAAAATTATTGGTTATGTTCACGTCAACAATATGTTGACCTCGGCTTGTTTTTATGATTATATTTTATATTAGCTATTTGATTTTTAGATGCATTGATACATCTTTATATGCTTTTGCTCATCGAGTACCCTCTTAGATTTTCAGACTACTAAAACAAACTTTCCTGATGAGATTTTATTTCAAATCTAGCACTTTCTAAATTTCTATTTTCTATTCTATTATTCTCTACTAAATAGCTCCTATCCTTTGTTATTTCCCTATGAACAAGGCTAATAATCAATGGAAACTGTTTAAATATACTTTCTTCAGTTATACCCGTAAAACAAATCATTTGAGTATCATTTTTTTCTGAAAGTTTAAAAATATAGTTTAGTAAAAATTCTGCATTAGCTTGTCCAAAAGGATTATCTATTATTATTACCTTTTTATTTTGAGTTTCAACACTTCTCTTTCTTCTTAGGTAGGATATTATAGAGATAAACATTGCGAAGAATGAACTCAGTTTCTCTCCACCAGACCAATTTACTACTTCTTCCCACTGGTAGTAGTCTAAACTATCCTTATTGCTTCTTGGTTTGCTTATTTTAATTATAAATTCATCAAGGTTAATAGCTGAATCGAGCAAAGATTCTGGACGTACGAAATCTTCTATTTCTTTATCAATTTTAATTGGATCCTGCATACTCTCATTTGCTTTCATTTCATTTATCCAAAGAGAAATATGTGTGTCTATCCTGTCTTCCCACTCTTCATCAGATACCTTAGGAAATATAAATTTAATTAATTTTTGATACTTATCATTTATTAAAATCTTAGAGTATTTATCAACATCATTAAGTTGTTCATATAAGGTCTTACTCCTTTGAACACAGCTTACTACTATACTTTTTTTACTCTTATCCACTTCTTTTAGTTGTTCTTTTTTTGCCTTTACTGTATTTTCTATCTTCTTAACATTTAAACTGAAAATTTCCTCTACATTTTTACAGCTCTCAATGTCAGGCTTTAATAATTCCATAATCTTATCAAGAGTTTTTATTACTCCAGAAGAAGTATTATCAGATTTTAGTTTGTAAGTTTTTTCTCTTATTAGTTCAAATATTTCTTTAAGATTCTTAATAGTATTACTATATAAACCAATGTCTGCTTCTATTATGTCCTTGCTTATAGATTCCTCTATTTTATACTCCCCTATTAATAGATTTATATTATTGTCTTTTATAAAAGTAAGCAGCCTATTTGTGTAAAAATTATTTAACTCATCTGATTCTTTCTGTTTGTTATCTCTTTCATCATTTTTATTATTTTTCTTATAAGTTAATTCTTTTAATTTTTCTCTATAAAATTCAGCATTTTTTTCATCTTCTTCTTTAAATATATACTCTTCTTTCCCATAATCCCTTAAAATATCGGATTGAATTCCTTCTTGCCTACCTTTCAATTTATAAATTTTTTCTTTCTTTTTACTCATAGACTCACTTATTTTAGTTAAACTATTCTTAATTGAACTTATTTTTGAATCTATTACTCCTAGGTCAGATTTTTTTGTGTTTCTATCAAATTCCATTTCATCTTCTAAATTGAAACCATACTTTAAGATTTCATCTCTTAGTTTGTTTATATGTTCATTATATTCCTGGATATGGTTTTGAATATCTTTTATATTGAAATCTTGAATATTTTCTTCTAGTCCTTTAATTTTACCTAGCAATTCAGCTTTTGAACCATATTCTATTTTTATTGGTTGTAAATCTAAAGTATTATAATTATTTACTTTTATTTCTGTGCCTTGTAAATTTTTATCCTCAGTTTCTAAATCTATTTTAATATTACTAAGCTTCCTAGAGATTTCTCCTATTTTATCTTTAATAGATTTACCTGCTTTAATTTCTTTTTCTCTTTTGATCTCTAACTCATTCTTTATTTTTGTATGTTTACCTATGTCCGAATTTATCTCCTGTAAGTACTTCTTTTTCTCTATATATATTTTTATATTTTCTATTCTTTTATTCTGGTTCTCCTTAGCATATTTTAATTCTTCAACTTCAGTTTCAATGGTTTTTATCTTGTCTTTGTGTTCTAGTATAGCTTGGTTTTCTTTTTTGATTTTTTTTAATATGTTTTGCAAATTCTTTTCTACCAAAAGAATTTCTTCAGATAAATTTTCTAGATAGTTTTCATTATATGTATTTGTAAATTCTTCATACTTATGGATCATTTTTTGAATTTTCTCATATGCTTCTTTATTTCTATTAAGCTTCTCTTCCTTTTGATTTATTTTCGATATTATTGATTCCTTATATTCTTTGAATTTTTCATTATCTAAGGCTAAAGTTAAATTTTCTGATTTCATGATATAGAGATTTTCATTTTCATCGTTAATATTTTCTAAAATATTTTCTTTTGATATTTCTTCTAAGTTTAAACTATCTCCCATATAAAATACCATAGGTTTCTCTATATCTTTTAAGTTCTCATAAATCCTATCTAATTTTTTTAGATCTTTTTTTGTAATTATTAATGAATATAGCAAGAGAGGGTATTTATCCATAAGAAGTTTAGGATTAGGCTGCCTTTTTATATATTCAACTCCCGTAATAGAACTTATATTTTGATCTTTTAAAACCTCTTTTATTTCTATTATTTCCTTATATGGAAGGTAATAGTTTGATTCTTCATAAAGCTTATGTTTGGATTTTAAATCTCTTATCTCTATTTCAAAATTAATTATTTCAAGGTTTTTTTCTTTTTCTTTTTCTTTTAATAAAATATCCATACTACTCTCAAAAAGTTTTATTTCTACTCCTAAAATTTGGTTCAAATCCTGTTTTATTTTCTGAGAAGTTTGAATATAGTCCTCTTTTTTATTCTCTTTAATCTTTTTGATTTCTTCTTGGTTGTTTTTTTCTTTGTCTAAGTTTATTATTTCATTTTTTGCATTATCTATTGATTTTTCTAACTTACCTACTTTTAGATGATTTTCTTCGATTGACTTTTTAATGTTTTTTAGCCTTAACTTTTCTTCATCTAGTTTTTTATCAATTTCGGTAAAATACAGTAAGTTTTTTTCTAGTTTCCTTTCTAAAGATGCCATATTTTTGTCTATTTCCTCTTTTTTGCCCATATTTCTATTGATATTTTTTTCCTCTGATTTAATATTTTTATCTATAATATCTAAGGACTCAAGTATTTCTTTATTTTCTTTTTCTTTATTTTGAAACTCTATTTGGAGTTCATTTTTTTTCTTTTTAAAAGCTCCAATTTCCTTATTAAGTAATTCTTTGTACTCTAAAAGGCAGTAAAAATATTCTTGGTTTCTTTTACTTTCAGTAAGTTTTCTCAATCTTTGTTCTAATTTTGATTTCTTTATTTCATTATTCTTTATTTCATTATATGCTATACTGCTTTTCAAAAATCTTAATCTATAGTCTAAACTTTTCAACTCTTCTTCACTGTTTTTGTATTCCGCTTTTAATTTGTCTAAATAAATCTCATCTTTAGAAATCTCTTTTTTTATTTCATAAGCTTCTAAACTTTTAGCCTTATATTTATATTCATTTATTTTTACTCTTATATTTTCGATTTCTAATTGTAAATTTGAAATTTGATTATCAATTTCCTTTATCTGAGCCTTAATGGATAACTTGTGTGCTAGGATTTTCTCTTCCAAAAATAATTTTTTTCCAGTATAATCCTTGTATTCTTTCAACTTTAAATTTATTATTTTCCCTTTTTCTAAGAAATTTTCATATACCTCAATAGATTTTTCCAGTTCTGGTATAGCTTTAAGCTGTTGGATATGATTTTTAAAAGATTCTTTTAGGCTGTTTTTATTGATTTTTTCATAGTTTATATCAGAAATAGAAGGAATTATTATGGATTCTATAATATCCTTGGACTTTTTAGCTTTTGCAAAAAATTTATCTATTCCTCCTTCTGTTTCATTTATAGTTTTAATAGCGTGAAATTCACTATGGTATATTTTATAATGTTTTAGGAAATTCCTATACTTACTTTTGTTTTCATAGTCAGGAAAATATTGAATTCTGCTGTTGCTTTTTAATTCTTTGATTTCTTTTAGCCACTGACTATAAGTCTTAACCCTATTTTCGACTTTATTTATTATAGGTATATTCCTTATATCGTTAGGACTTTTTTCAGTATAGATATTTGTATAGTTAAAATATTTGATTCCTTTGTCGCTGGCTTTTATACACATACCTGTAAGCAGTTTTTCGTCTTTCCCTTCCCCATCTAGGCTCCATTCTATTAGCAAATGGGTAGTTGTATTACCTTTAAAATAATCAGCTAATTTTCTGTTTCCCATGTCAATTTTGGGCATAACGATATTTAGTAGAAGGTGGATTATTACACTTTTCCCCCCACCATTTTCTAGTGCAATTAGTGTATTGTTTCCTTCTAATTCATAAATTTCATCAGCTATTTTCTTTTTTCCATTATCGTAATCAAAATTAACTATTCTAAAGGAATTTATACTAGGCATTGTCTCCTCCTTTAATAATATCCAATATCGCCTTTTTTCTGTCTTTATCAGGGTAATAGCTTAAAATTATGTCATCAAATTTAGAGGTTGCAAAAAATTCTTTATCATCGTTTATTCCAACATATCCTTCTTTTTTCAAAAAATTCAATGTCCTCAATATAAAAGCAATCCTTGTACTGTTGCTTATTAAGTAGTTTTTGATTTTTTCATCATAGGCTTCCATTGATAACCAAAAATCTCCCGTATCCTGGAAATTTATACCTAAAGTTTCTTCTTCAGGCATATCTTTTAAGGATTTAATTTTATCGGTTATATAAGTTTCTAATTCTACTATACTCAACACATCCCTACACTTAATATTATATTCTTCCCCATTGTAAAATTTAATTATTATCGCCATTATAATGATATAAACCATGTATAGCTCCGTATTGTTTTTTAAAGACATAGCATTTCTTAGTTCTTCATTTGTATAGGATAGGGTTTCGTTACCAGCAAGAGGTATTAGGTATATATTTTCTGTTTTCGCAATTAGTAGTAAGTCCGATTCTTCGCAAAAAAGCTCTACTATTTCTAGTAAATTTTCATCCCTTATACTTCTAAAATCCTCAGGGTCTTCTATTCTGTTAAAATATCCCTTTTTTTGAATTCTATAAAATAAGTCAAATGCTTTTTTTATATTTGCGCCATTAAAATCACTCATGTATAATTCTCCTAACCCTAAAGTTTTCTATCCTATTCCCATTTTTAAAATAAATATATTTTTTTGAAGCCATTAAGGAAAATTCTTTTATATTTCTTATCTTCCTATTTTTTGCTGCAGATTTTGATAGATAATACTCTATATTTATATCTTTTAATTCTTCGTTGATAAATTTATCTTCAAACTTTAGTATTTCATCTAATTTAACAATCTTTTGCTGGTGAATTTTAATAAGATAAGTAATCATATCAAAGTCATAGGAGATCTTTATTTTTAATTCTTCAGAGAATCCATTTATAATCTCTCCTAAAGTCTCCTTGCCATCTAGGATTCCTTGCAAAAATTCTATTGTGAAATTTATTAATTTCTTTTCTTTAATTAATAGTAATTCTTTTTCTTTTTTTTCTTGTATCTCTAATTCTTTTTCATAATTCATGCTCACTGCTTCTTCTATTTCTTTTCTAAGATTTTGTTGTCCAAAGATTTCTAATATATTAAATATTTTATTTTTTGAATTATTAAAAAGTATAGGTTTAAGTACCTTATTAAAGATTTTATTGGCTTCTTTTTTATTCTTTAAGAAAATATCATCAAAGATTTCTTTTTCAAAATCTACTGCCTCTCTAATACCAAAAGTTATACTGTTTTCTAGTACTCTCACATACTCCCTATATATTTGAAGTTTATCGTTTAGTAAGCTTGAATGTTCTTCAATAATTATTATTAACTGTTCTTCTATCCTATTGATATTATTTATTTGCTCTAGATCTTTTATTGATAGATTATCTTCTTCAATATTTTCATAATTTCTTTTTTGATTCCTCAACAAAGTAGTAATATCATCAAATATTTTAGTTTCTCTATCCAGCTGTTCTTGTGTTTTATTTGAAATAGTTTTTAGTTCTTCTACCTCTACACTTAAAATATTCCTTCTAATTTTTAAGTAAAGCTCTTCTATTTGCTCTCTTAATTCCCTAACACTAGCATTTAACTGTTCTACAGTAGATAAAGCTTCTGAATATATTCCGTTTTTTATCTGCTGCTGTAAATAGAGTTGTTCTACTGTTATTTTATATTCTGTATACACCTCTCTAGTTTTAAAAATCAAATCCAGTCCCTGAGAAGTTAGCTTATACTTAACTTTCCCTTTTATTTCATAGCTTACCTGTTCTATTAATTTCACCTGAGCAATTTCTTTTTGCCCATTAGATAAATTTTTGTACTGAGCCTTATAAATCTGTCCACCATTATTTAATAAATCCTTTAAATAATAGGTGAGGTCTTTTACTTCTTCATCGTTTAAATAATCATCATAATTCTCTCTAATTAATTTATTAATAAATTCCATCATATCGTCCATGCTACATTCTTCTTTTCCTATTAGCATACTATCCAATATAAACAACATCAAAGAAAATCCTAGAGATAAAATATCATATTCTTTATATTTGCTTGCATTCGAAAAGCTATTAGCTAAAAATACGTATGGATACAAATTTTTAATTCTACTGCTGAAGCCTTCTAAGAAATTACTCATCTTTACCTTGCCTTATTAAATTATTTAATATTAAACTATTTAAAGCCTCTTGTGGGATATATTTTTTATTTAAAACAATATCCATAATCTTATCTCCAGTTTTATTTGATAATTTCTTTGTGAAAATATTTTCTAAATATGATCTTTGACTATTCTTAATTTTCTTTAAATCTTTTGATTTTTCTATTAATAAATCATACATTTCTTCAAATGGTATTATACTATAATTCAAATATTTTTCATATAATTTTTCATATATCCTTAATCCTTCCGGGTCTATATCTCCAAAGTATAGAACAATTTCTATAGAATTAGTTTCTACGATATCTTCCACATACTTAAAGGAGTTTATTATTTTTTTCCCTTCTCCATAAATTAATAAATTTATCTTATAATTAAATAGGTCTAATCCTTCTTTTTCTATAAATAATTTATATAAAGTAGTATAGGTATCTTTATTTTCAATTATTAGGGCGGTTGTTTTATCTTTTTTTTCTAAAATATAAAAAAAGGATTCATCAGTCTTATAACAATTCAAATCTTCTAACTCTATATTTAAATACCTAAGAATATTCTCTCCCCTTTTTGATAATAAAAATTTTTCGTCATTAAATATTTCGTATGATCTTTCGTTGGCTGTAAATCTATATTTTAGGTTATTTTTATTTTTCAAATAATCATCCAAATCTTTAATGTATTCCTTGTCTCTATTAAATTTTTCAAGATTATTTATATACCTATTGTTATTTATTAAAGGATGTAGACTTAATATGTCAACCTTCAAATAATCTAAATTCTCTTTTTTATCAACTCTTCGATATCTTTTATATAATGGCTTAGCTCGTCCATTATATCCAGAACTTTTAACAGGAACTATATGCCCTTCTTTAACAAGACTATTTATTATATTAAAAAAATACTCATATCCTCCAATATGGATATAGTTTCTGAATTTTCTTTCTACCTTTATTTCCATTTGAGATATCTCGAATGTTTTTTTATTTAAATTTTCAATTTCACTTTTAATAAACTTATCCATTGAATTCATCCTTAATCTTTTTCTGACTACAATTATATTATAATTATATTTTAAAATCAAAATTATAAAGTTAAACTTTTCTTACACCAAAACCATTGTCTTTTCTATATAAAATAATATAATATAGGTATAATACCTTATAATAAAGGTATTATCATATTTTAAACCAAACTAAATTTAAAAAGTATTTTAAAAAGGAGTTTTAATGGAAAAACTATTGGATAGAGCATTAGAAAGAAAATCCTTTATTTTTATAGATCAAATAATTTTCAGGTTTAAAGATCATAACCTTATAGGTTCCGCAGCTGAACTAGCTTATTTCCTATTTCTATCTATCTTCCCTTTTCTAATAGCATTATTAAATATCTTAAACTACATTTCACTAAGAAAAAATCAGTATATCTTAGATATAATAAGGTATGCACCTGAAGATATACAGAGGATTATAGAGGTCTTTGTTAATGATTTGAATTTTGGAAGCAATGAAAGCCTACTGTCTATTGCAGTCATTGGTGGTATAATAGCAGCATCTACAGGTTTTCGTGCAATAATAAGGTCTTTAGATAGAGCTTACAAATATGCAGAAAACAGAAGTGTTTTAAAAAAGATAGGTCTGAGTATTCTATTTACAATCATTCTCATTTTTTTAATTACCTTGGTTTTTATAAGTCTGGTCTTTAGTGAGCAAATAGGTAAATTAGTGTTTCAATTGTTCAACATAGAAGTCTTATTTCTTATGGGTTGGAGATACTTAAGGTTGTTGATATCCTTTATATTTATGGTTTTCATATTCGCTCTTATATATAAATACAGCCCCAATATAAAAAAAGGAGACTCCTTATCTTTAAAATCTACATTTCCCGGTGCTATTTTTGCATCTATAAGTTGGATAATCCTATCACTAATATTCTCATACTATGTATCCAATTTCGGCAGATATTCAGTTACCTATGGTAGTTTAGGAGGAGTAATCGTTTTATTAGTATGGCTATTTATAAGCAGCATAGTTATTATATTAGGGGGAGAAATAAACGCAGCCTTAATTAATTTAAAAGAAAGAAATTTTGAGATTGACTCGGAAAAGAGTTTTGTTTTTAAAATTATGAATAAGCCAGTAGAAAAAAACTAGATAATTAATTTAAAAACAAAGGCTCAAATATTTTAGATAAATATTTGAGCCTGATTTTTTATTTATCCTTGTTATGAACTATTATAATACTTAATCTTAATTCATTCAAGGAATCTGAGTATATATTGTATTTTTTTATCTTACAGGACACACACCGCTATCGCAGCTTTCATCTCCTATATCGAATTGCGTCTGAACTTTTTCGTATTTATTAAGTAAAGAAGGTATAAAAGGCTTCATTACTTTAACTCTTTTTTCATATTCTTCTTTGTCTATTTGTTCGTAAGGTAGCAGGTCATAGAAGTTATCGTCTAAGGAAAGGAATGAAAGGGCAACAACTTCATCCCAATTGTTCCAAACCCATTCTTCTACTTGTTCCCATTCGTCATCTCTTACGTGGACTGTTATAGAACAGTTGTGGTCTACATAGTTTTCCATAAATAATTTATAATTTTCCAGCTGTTCTAAAGCGGAAATATCATATTTTGTTTTTCCTTTTGGTGATTTAACAGGAAATTCTATAACCTTAGTAGTACAAGTCTTTTCATCCTGCCCTACTTCTGGGTGTATAGGATACTCAAGTTCTTCACAAACTTTTACAAGTGGATCATTCGCGTTAATTCTTACTCTTCTAATGTAATACTCTGAATGAGAGTAGTGTACTCCGCTTGATACTGTTGGTAATTGAGACAGAGTACCTTCAGGTTTCACCGTAGTTACAAGAAGGGGTTTTCCTTCTCCAAGTTCTTCAGCGTATTTATCTCCTTCTTCTCTTCCTACTTTTCTAAGCTTTCTTAAAACTCTTGCCTGCTCTTTGTGGTTAAGGTTCACAGCATTAACCATATCCTGCCATCCAGTAAGAGAACATCCTGTTAACTTATCTCTTTGCTGTACTGCATCCCATTCCGGAATTTCTAGTTCTACAGAAGTCATTCTGTACGCTGCTCTTACTGATAATCTTTGAGCATTTACAAGGCCATCGTAATCTAGGCTACCATCTTCTTTAACAAATGCAAATGCATTTATTGTAGTAAGATTGCAAAGACCATTTTTATCTAAAAGTATTTCGCCGCAAGGATTAACACCATTCATATTATCCCTGCGTTTTTTACCTGCTTCTTCATTTACCCATCCCGGCTCTCCAGAATATCTCATCTGTTCTATCTGCCAGTGAAGTTGTTCTCTTGATGGTTTCTTTTTATAATATATTGAGTTGTTACTCATTTGTCTGTGAACTATTTCTTTATCTACTATCCACTGACCATCTATTTGTTTGTAAAGCTTATTTTTTGCTTCGATTGCTTCTTTATCGTCTACATCTAAAAGTACTATTTCAGCAGTTCTTCTTACTCCTCCAACCACAACATTTTCACCTATTATATTGGCAATATCAAGACAATCTATTGGTCTTAATCTGATTCTTTTTTTATCTTCAATAGCTCCTCTTTTCTTAAGAACCTTATCTGTTTTTATAAACATATTCTTAAGACTAGTATGACCACTGGCAGTTCCACCGAAAGTTTTTAATCTTTCCCCTTTAGGTCTTACATTATCGTAGTTTATTACTACAGTTTTTATATTCCTATATTCATTGCTGTGTAATATATCTAAGAAATGTCCCAAAGATTGTACCCAACCTTCTTTACTATCTCCTACTATAATTTTTACAGTGTTGTTATACTGGAATTCTATACTTGTGTTATCCTCTCTTTCATTCATTTCTACAGGTGTATAATCTTCGTGTATGATTTCATAGTCAGTTCTTATTTTTGGTAATTGAGCTACGTCATCTTTGAGTATTCTTACTCCAACTCCTGATCCTATCATTAGTAGGTAAAATAAGTCTCTGAAGGATTTAAATTTATCTATCACTGTAAAAGCACAGTTATAATTTGCCATAGGATAATTTTTAGCTACCGGTGTTCCACCAACCCAAAAAGTTCTTCCTGATAAAAATTGTCTTAGATTAAAAATATTATCGTATAATTCCTCTGCTTCGCTTTTAGTAGTAGGAACCAAACTGCAATTGTATTCTACTGCTCTTTTTACTGTTTCCCACCAGTATTCTCTTCTTCTTTCTTCAGGAAGCCATCTTGAATAAGTTCTATAATATACAAAATTACCAAGCTGCTTCATAGGTGTGTCTCTATGTTTGTATTTACTTAAAAACTCTTCTGTTAGTAATTTTCCATCTCTTCTTTTCCTTGCATTTCTAGACTTATCTCTTTCATACCTGTATAAGATATATCTTTTTGCTACGTCTTTTCTCGGACTCGCCATAAGTCTATCTTCTACCATATCCTGTATGTCTTCTACAGGCGTCGGACTTTCTTTCTGTGATACTAGGTCAAGTATTTCTTCTGCTATTTGTTTTGCTATTTCCTCATTAGGTCCTTCTTTCGTTTCTTTCATAGCTTTTATAATAGCATTTTCTATTTTTTCACCCCTAAATTCTACAATATCTCCAGTTCTTTTGATAATTTTCGCCACTGTGCACCTCCTATATATTGTGTATAATCACTGTAAATCAAAAATAGTGACACTATATATTGTATCACTATATTAATTAATGTCAAATATTTAAAGTATTCTTAATAAAGTCTGAAGCCTTTGATTTTTCAACATTTTAGTTTTTTTGATTTAGTTTTGTATTTTGCCTATTCCCATTATTTCAATAGTTATAACATTCTCAAAAAATATTTTATTTATCCTATCCAGTTTATTAAATTTTGAGTTTCTTCAAAACATGGATTTTTCAAAAAATCTTCTTTATATTTTGACGAACACATCATCGGATGCCTGCTTATATAAAGTTTTCCTGATTTTATAAACTCTTTCCTGCTTTCTGCATGTTTTCCCCAGAGGAAGTATTTTATATCTTGGTTATTTTCGGATATATATTTCAGAAGATTTTCATTAAATTTTTCCCAAATCTTTTTATGACTTCCTGGTTTCCCAACTTCTACACTTAAATATGTGTTTAGCAGTAATACTCCTTGTTTTTCCCAACTCTTAAATAATTTATCTGGAGGTAGAATTTCAAATTCTTCTTTTCTTATTTCGTTTTGTATCTCAGAGAACTTCTTTATGTCTTCATATCTTGTATATCCTCTATAAACCTTATGTATTGCCCTAATAATATTTTTTAGAGAAACCTGCCTGAATTTTTCGTTCCAAGAGTTTAAATCTCCTACTTCAAATGCTCTTCCTGTTGCTCTTCCCTTTTCTGGATATGGATCCTGTCCTAATATAATTATTTTTATTTTATTTAAATCCTGATTTAAAAATCTTAACACATTTTCCTTCTCAGGATTTATATTATCTCCTATTTTATCTTCAATTTCAAGTATTAATCTGTTATTTTCTTTTAAAAAATCTTTCCAACTGCTGTGATAATTTTCTGGTATTAATTTCATCAGATACTCCTTATTTCTTTTAATGTTTTAGCTATAAGCTTAAAGTCTTCCCAAGAGTCTTTTTTTGCATTAGGATTTCTAAGGAGATAAGCTGGATGTAATGTAGGTATAAATTTTATTTTACCTTTAGTGTATATCTTTCCTCTTCCTTTTGTAATCTTTATATTATCATCTATTAATATCTTGGCGGATACAGATCCCAAAGAAACGATAATCTTAGGTTGGATAATTTTTACCTGCCATCTTAGGTAAGGTAGACATTTTTCTATTTCCGATTCTTCAGGGTTTCTATTGCTGGGAGGCCTACATTTTACTATATTGGTAATATATATTTGATCCCTATTTAGGCTAATAGATTTTAGCATTTTATCTAGTAGATGCCCTGCCTTTCCTACAAAAGGCTTTCCTAACCTATCTTCATTAAATCCTGGTGCTTCTCCTACAAACATAAGATCTGTTTCTATATTTCCTTCTCCAAAAACAACCTTATTTCTATCTTTATATAGTTTACACCTATTGCATTTTGAGCATATTTGATCTAGTTCTGATAATTTGTACATAAAAAAACTCCCTTATGAAATAATGGATATATTATATCATATGAGAGTAATTTATTATAGAGTGAAGAGGTCCAAGTTTTTTATACAAATGTACCTCTTAGTGCTAAATATTGATCAAATATTAACCTGCTGGCTCTTGAACCAAATATGTATGATTCATGTTCGTTGTAATACAAAGGGTCTTTAAATTTTTTTGTGAATATTACTAATACATAACTTCCATAAGGAGTATGAAATATTCCTCCATCATTTCTAGCTGAATCCATACTTCCACTTTTAGATGCAAGATATACAAGTTCTTCATCTCCTGTATCTTCTGAATCTAAATAATACTGGGGCAAATTTTTAGTTAGCATTCTATTGTAGTGTTGGTTTTTTAATATTTCTATCATTTCTCTTGAAATTTCTTTACTCCATAATTCTTCTTTGTAAAGCATTTCAAAAAATCTTCCATAATCTCTAGGTGTAGTAGTACCTAATTTTTCATATTTTTCAAAATTAATTTTATTATGCAGTTCTGTACTATTAAATCCCAGTTCTTTACATGTATTATTTATGTTTTCTATTCCAAGAAAGTCGATAAGGGTATTAGTTGCTATATTATCGCTTATTATTATCATTATCTTAGCGAAGTTTTTTGCTGTCATCTCTACGCCTAGGTCAAGTGCTCTTAATATACCGCTTCCAGTAATATAATTATCTTTTTCATATTTTAATGTTTTATTTGGATCTATTTTTTTCTCATATACTTGTCTAAAAAATTCATTTAATATAAATACTTTAATACAACTTCCAGCTTCAAACCTTTCATTGGAATTTACATTAATAATATTTCCCTTGAAATCATTAGCATAAAAACTTACTTTTCCACTAAAACTAACTACTTCGGCTTTTAATCTAGCCTCTAATGATAACTTATCCATTTATACCTCCAGTTATTCTATAATCTCAGGATAGTGACATGCCACGTAATGCCCATCTTCTAATTCTCTGAGTTCTGGTTCTTCAATTTTACATTTATCTTTTGCGATTGGGCATCTAGTATGAAATCTGCATCCAGAAGGAATTTTCATAGGAGAAGGTGTTTCTCCTTCTAATACTATTCTCTTTCTTTTTCTTTTGTCACCAACTACTGCAAGGACACTAGTAAGAGCCTGTGCATAAGGATGCCTACATGCTCCAGCTATAAGGTCTGCTTTTCCTAATTCTACAATCTTCCCTAAGTACATTATTGCAATTCTATCAGAAATTAACCATGCAAGAGATAAGTCGTGGGTTATAAATAAAAATGATGTATCTTCTTTTTCTTTCATTTCCACAAAAAGTTTTAGAATATCAGCTCTTACTGATGCATCTAACATTGAAACTGGTTCATCTGCTACTATAAAATTCGGCGACATAATAAAGCAAGTAGCTATAGATATTCTCTGCCTTTGTCCACCACTAAGTTCGTGGGGATATCTGTATAGAAAATCTCTACCTGGTTTTAAGCCGGCAAACTCTAATGATTTAACTACTTTTTCAATTTTTTCTTCTTCTGACAATTTAGCATTAGTAAGTTGAAGAGGTTCTGCAACTATATCTATTACCATAAATCTTGGATTCAAAGATTGATAAGGATCTTGAAAAATCATCTGAGCTCGTTTTCTAAACTTCTGCATATATTCATTATTTTTATGCTCTATTTTTTTACCATCAAAAAGTATATCTCCATCGGTCTTCTCTACTAGCTGAAGTATTGCCCTACCTGCAGTTGTCTTGCCGCTGCCTGATTCCCCAACTAAAGATAATATCTCTCCCTTTTTTATAGATAATTCAATGTCATCAACTGCTTTTACTATTTTCTTTTCCCTTTTGAAAACTTCTTTTAAAAAACCTTGTCTTATTTGGAAATGTACTTTTAGGTTTTTTAAATCAACCATACTATTCATTTTTACCTCCCCAAAGATGACAAGCTACCATATGTTCACTGCTATCTAATTGTTCAAGAGCTGGATCAACTTCTTCACATATTTTACCGATTTTTTTATGACATCGGGCAGCAAACCTACAGCCTTCAGGCGGATTTAGTAAGTTTGGAGGTACTCCTGGTATCGATTCAACCATTTTTCTTTCTCCATAAATATTTGGGAAAGCTTTAATTAGTTTTTCGGTATAAGGATGTTTATATCTAAACACTATATCATCTACTGTACCAATTTCTGCAATCTTGCCAGCATACATAACTGCAATCTTGTCGCAAGTTTCAGTGATTATAGACAAGTCATGAGTTATTATAATCATACTCATATCAAGTTTTTTTCTTAAGCTATTTATCAAATCTATTATCTGTGCTTGAACCATAACATCTAAAGCCGTTGTTGGTTCATCTCCTATTATTAAACTTGGATTACATGCTAAAGCCATTGCAATTATAGCTCTCTGTCTCATTCCTCCGCTGAATTCATGAGGATAACTGTCCATAAGTCCTACGTCCAAATTTACTAGTTCAAATAATTCCTTAACTCTTTCTCTAGCATCTTTTTCATTTTTATTTTCATGTAATTGTATTGCTTCTATTATTTGGTCGCTAATTTTCATTACAGGATTTAAAGCATTCATAGATCCTTGGAATATCATTGATATTTCTTTCCACCTAGTTGAAAGCATTTCTTCTTCCTTTAGATTGGCGAGATTTTTTTCTTTAAACATTATTTTTCCATCTTCAATAAATCCATTATCAGTTAAAAGTCTTATTATTGATAATGCTGTTGTAGTTTTACCACATCCAGATTCTCCTACAAGACCTAAAGATTCACCTTTTCTAAGTTTAAAGTTAACACCATCTACTGCTTTCACAATTCCTTCTTTTATTTCAAAATATGTTTTTAGGTTAGATACTTCTAATATGTTTTCATTATTCATCTTATCTCCTCCTTAGCTTAGGATTTAAAATTTCGTCAAATGAATATCCTAAGAATGTGAATCCTAAAACCAGAAAGATTACACACAATCCTGCCGGCACAAAAAACCACCAGGCTCCTATACTAACTGCCCCTGATGTAAATGCACCTCTAAGAATTTGTCCCCAGCTTGGAACCATGGGGTTTCCCAATCCTAAAAAACTTAAAGTAGTTTCTGTAAGTATAGCTGTTGCTGTAACTAAAATTGTATTTGAAAATACTAGGGGAAATACATTAGGCAGTATATGTTTATACATGATGTATCCTCTTCCTGCGCCTACGGATATAGCCCTTTCAATGAAAGGTCTTTCTTTAACCGACAAAGTTTGAGATCTTACCAACCTAGCTGTTCCTGTCCAACTTGTAAGTCCTAAGACTATTATTATATTTCTTGTGCTTGACCCAAGTAGTGCTGCTAATATCATTATTAAAGGTAGCTTAGGCAAAACCATAAATCCATCTGTAAATCTCATAAGTATAACGTCTGTTTTCCCTCCAGCAAATCCAGATATTATCCCGATGAATGTTCCTATGAAAACTGATATCAGGGTAGCAAATACCCCAATCATTAGGGATACTTTAGCCCCATATATTAACGCTCCTAATATATCTCTCCCCATATCGTCTGTACCTAAAAGAAATCCATCACCTGGGGGTTCTATTAATCCACCTTCACCATAAGATTGAGGGTCATAATGGTATACTAAAGGGCCTAAAAAAGCTACTAAAACAAAAAATATTATTATGTATAAACCAAGCATACCCATCTTATTTTCTTTAAAGGTATCGACGAATCTTTTAAAACTTTTTTTCATTACTTTTTTTCTACTATATTTTGAAGACATATCGACACTCCTTAATCGTATTTTATTCTTGGATCTAGATATCCGTATAATATATCTGCAATAAAGTTTGCAACTATTACTGTTATACTTATTATTAAAAATGCACCTTGTAATACTGGATAATCTCTAGCCATTAATGCTTCGTAAACTAATCTTCCTATCCCTGGCCATGAAAAAACTGTTTCTGTTTGAATTGCTCCTCCTATCATAAATCCAAGATTTATTGCTATTACTGTAACCATAGGAAGCATTGCGTTAGGAAGAGCATGTTTTATAACTATATCTTTTCTTTTAAATCCTTTAGCTCTAGCTGTAGTTATGTAGTCTTCAGTTAATACATCTAACAAGGATCCTCTCATAATCATTGTATAGCCTCCACATATTGCAAGACCCATAGAAAAAACAGGTAATACTAAATGATTTGCAACATCTTTAATATATATCCAAGTTGATGGATGACTATATCCAGCTATAACCATCCCATTTAATGGAAAAATTCCTAATTTTACTGAAAAAAATGATACAAGTACAATCCCCAACCAGAAAGCAGGTATAGCATATATAAATAATGCGAATCCTAGGGCTGCAACATCTATTTTTTTACCTCTAAAAGCTGCTGAAACAGTTCCTATTATAATACCTAAAAATATTGCAAATAATTGAGCAAAAAAAGCCAGCAACAATGTTGCCATTAATCTGTTTCCAAGTATATCTATAACCGGTTGCCTGTACTTAAATGATGTTCCAAAATCGAAAGCAAAAAGTTGCCTTATATATTTAAAATATTGTATAAAAAATGGTTGATCAAAACCGTACATTGCACTTATTTGTTCCTTATACTCTGCTGATAAATTTCCTGCTTTTGCTATCATAGCAAAAGGGTCCCCAGGCATAATTCTAAACAAAAAGAAATTTATTGTAATAACAATAAAAAGTGTTATAAGAGAATGTCCTAGTTTTTTTGAAAGATAATTTAAATTCATAATCCCTTCCTTTCTTTAAAGAAAGGATAGAGAAAGACTAATCTTCCTCTATCTCTATTTAATTATTTAGGTTTAACATTTAAAAAATTAGATTTGTTAACTTGTTGAATTGTAGTTCCTATTTCCGAAGGCACTTTTGTCCATCCTTCAAACTTATCCGTTCTATATGCTTCTACAGAGTCAGAGTTGTAAAGAATAATATAAGGTGCTTCTTCATAGACTATCCTTTGCATTTCATGAACAGTTTCTATTCTTTCTTCTCTATCTACTTGGTTAATTTGTTTTTCAAATAATTCGTCGTATTCTTCATTTGACCAGAAGCAGTCACTTCTCTTTCCTATTTGTTCCGTTGTCATTACTGATAATTTAAGGCTTGGATCTAATTCTGCTCCCCATCCCCATATATACATATCTGTATCAAAGTTTTGATCGTATATTAGGTCTGCTTGAGCTCCGCCATCCATTGTAGTAATTTCAGTATTTATTCCAACTTCCTGCAAATTTTTCTGGATAATCCCTGCAGCCTTTACATAAGCTTCACCATAACTTGATATAACAGCAAATCTAAAGTCAAGCTTATTTCCATCTCCATCTTCTCTTATTCCATCTCCATCAGTATCTGTATATCCAGCTTCTTCTAAGATTTCCATCGCTTTTTCTGGATTATAATCGTGTTTTTCTTCACCTGGATCCCAGTGCCAATCTCCAATTGACGGAGGTAATAAGGATGTTCCTGGAGTTCCAAGACCATTAAGTGCTATTGCTACAATTTGCTCTTTATCTAGAGCATAATCCGCTGCTAGTCTTATTTTTGAATCTAACATTAAAGGATTACCATTTGATTCTGGAGAGTCCCAACAGTTAAATCCAAGTTCTGTGAAGTTTTTACCTAAAGCTTGAACAACCTCTATATCTGGATTATCTTTCATCATATCTATTTGATTGTTTGCAACAGACGTTACAGCATCAACTTCACCAGAAGTAAGCGCTGACATTAGAGTGTCAGTATTAGCAAATACCACATACACTAATTCGTCAACATGCGGTGAACCTTCAAAATAATCTTCGTTTACTTCAAATTTTAAAAACTGTCCTTGTTCCCATTCAACTAATTTAAATGGACCAGTTCCAACAGGTGATTCTTCTGTAAACGTATTTAAATCTTCTAATGATTTCTCTCCATAGATATGTTCAGGCATAATAGATACTCTTATAGCCTCCATGTCAGCTTTTGGATCTTCAGTATATACTTCTACAGTATATTCATCTACCTTTTCAGTCTTTGTTATTCCATCAAGTTGAACACTTTGTGGATACTCTCCTTCCACTAGAGTATTATATGTCCATACAACATCATCCGCATTAAAGTCTTCTCCATCAAACCACTTAACTCCTTCTTTAAGATTGAAAGTCCATACTAATCCATCATCACTAACAGACCAATCACTAGCAAGTCCTCCAACTGGGTTCAAATCATCATCATATTCGATTAAATCATCATATACATGGTTATCAATAATTTCAAACGCTAACAAAGTAGCAATGAAAGGACTAGTAGTATCAGGTTCCGACACTATACCAATTCTCATCGTTGAAGTTTCTCCTTCAGCTGGTTCTTCTCCTTCAGTTGGTTCTTCAACTTCTCCCCCACCACATGCACTTAATGGTAGAGC
>JAWOEG010000061.1:0-67895 GCA_046482875.1 Eubacteriales bacterium
TTAAGATTTGCTATAAGAGAAGGTGGAAGAACTGTAGGAGCAGGTGTTGTTGCTAAAATTATTGAGTAATTTTTGAAAAGAAAAAACTCAGGAGCTCCTGAGTTTTTTCTTTTCAAAAATTACTCAATAATTTTAGCAACAACACCTGCTCCTACAGTTCTTCCACCTTCTCTTATAGCAAATCTTAATCCTTCTTCCATTGCTATAGGTGTAATCAGTTCTACTGTAAATGTTGCATTATCTCCAGGCATACACATTTCTACGCCTTCTTCTAATGCTACTGATCCTGTTACGTCTGTTGTTCTAAAGAAAAACTGCGGTCTATATCCGTCAAAAAATGGTGTGTGTCTTCCACCTTCTTCTTTTGTAAGTACGTATACTTCACCTTTGAATTTTGTATGAGGTGTTATTGTTCCAGGCTTTGCTAATACCTGTCCTCTTTCTATGTCATCTCTTTGTATTCCTCTTAGTAATGCTCCGATGTTGTCTCCTGCTTGTGCATCGTCTAGCATTTTTCTAAACATTTCTACTCCTGTACATACTGTTTCTTTTGGTGCTTCTTGTAGTCCTACTATTTCTACTTTGTCCTGTACTTTTAGTACTCCTCTTTCAATTCTTCCTGTTGCTACTGTTCCTCTTCCTGTTATACTAAATACATCTTCTACCGGCATCAAGAAAGGTTTGTCTGTGTCTCTTTCTGGCGCTGGTATCTCTTCATCTACTGCTTCCATTAGTTCTAGTATTTTGTCTGCCCATTCGCTATCTGGATCTTCTAGTGCTTTTAGTGCTGATCCTACTATTATCTTTATGTTGTCTCCATCGAATTCATATTCTGTTAGTAAATCTCTCAGCTCCATATCTACTAGTTCTATTAGTTCTTCGTCATCTACCATATCTGCTTTGTTTAAGAATACTACTATGTTTGGTACTCCTACCTGTCTTGATAGTAAAATATGCTCTCTTGTTTGAGGCATTGGTCCGTCTGCTGCTGATACTACTAGTATAGCTCCGTCCATTTGCGCTGCACCTGTTATCATGTTTTTTACATAGTCAGCATGTCCTGGGCAGTCTACGTGAGCATAGTGTCTGTTTGCTGTTTCGTATTCTACGTGTGCTGTTGATATTGTGATTCCTCTTTCTCTTTCTTCCGGTGCTTTATCTATGTTTTCAAATGCTACTGATTCTCCCGTACCAAACTTGTTGTTTAATACTCTTGTTATTGCTGCTGTCAGTGTTGTTTTTCCGTGGTCTACGTGTCCTATTGTTCCTATGTTTACATGGGGTTTATTTCTTTCAAATTTTTGCTTTGCCATCTCTTATTTCCTCCTTAGGTTTTTATTTATTATTTATTATTCATTTGGAGCCCATGACCGGATTTGAACCGGTGACCTCTTGCTTACCATGCAAGTACTCTACCTCCTGAGCTACATGGGCAATATTAATACCGGTCTAATTTTACTATCTACTAAATTCATTGTCAATAATAAATTAATCTCTTTTCTTTCTTAATTCATTAAGCTTTTCTAAAGTATCGCTATTTATATCTATAATTTTTGTATAATCATCATTTTTAAGTTTTTGATTTTTTCTTCTTATTTCTGATTTAGTATTCTTTATTTCATGAAATAACTCTCTAGAAGATATTCTAATGCCGCCTCTTGAAAGTACAATTTGCTGAAGTGTATTATCTGATGTAGCTACTGTCACTTTATGTTTTCTTCCTATCAAATCTAGTTTTCTTTCGATATATGTATCTGCCGTTTCCCTTTCTTTAGTATATACGACTTCTAAATTACTAAACTTTTCTCTCTTTCTTATACTATTTTTTACTTTATAGGCATCAAATACTAAAATTATATCTATTTTCTTATATGCTTGATATTCCGATAGTATCTCTATTAGCTTTTCTCTAGACTCTTGGATATTCCCATCCTTAACATGCTTTTTAAGATTAGGCCACGCATTTATGACATTGTAGCCGTCTATAAAAAGTATTTCTTTTAACCTAGGATTCATTTTCATTCCTCTTTTTCATTACTTCAAACATAAGTATAGATGCTGCGTTTGATGCATTTAAAGAGTTTATTTTGCCTTTCATAGGTATTTCAAGAATTATGTCACAGTTTTCTTTAACTAAACGACTTATTCCCTTCCCTTCATTTCCTATTACTAAAGCTACAGGGGTTTCGTATTTTTCTTTATAATAGTATTTATCCCCTTTCATATCTGTTCCATATATCCAGAATCCTTTTTCTTTTAAATCTTTAATGGTGGTATTTATATTTGTTACCTGTATTATGTTTACAAATTCTAATGCACCTGCTGATGTTTTTGCTACAGTTTCATTTATTTGAGCACTTCTATGCTTCGGTATTATTATTCCGTGTACTCCAGAGCATTCTGCGCTCCTAATAATAGATCCTAAATTATTTACATCTGTTATTTGATCTAATATAATAAATAAAGGTTTTTCTCCTTTTTTTTCTGCTAGTTTTATGCCATCTTCTAAAGAGGCATACTGGAAATCTTTTGCTTCTGCAGCAACTCCTTGATGAACTCTCGTTTTAGAAATTTTATCTATTTCATCATCCATCACATAAGTCCTTTTAATATTAAACTTATCTGCTAAATTTTCAATCTCTTTTTTATCCTTGTTTTTCAAATTTCTACTTATATATATTTTTACAGCTTTTTTAGCCTTTATTGATTCTTTTACCGGATTTTTTCCAGATATAATTCTCATTATTATTTCATTCCTTTTCTGTAGATAGTATCATTTCAAATAGTTGAAATATTCTTTCCTTGTCTTTTTTTAAATATAAATATCCTATCAAAGCTTCTAAACCAGTTGCATATTTATAATCCATAAAATTTGTGTTTTTAGGAGTAGTAGATTTACTATTTCTCCCTCTTCTTACTATGTCTTTTTCTTCTTTATATAAATAATCTTCTATTTTTTTTAAGTATTTTGCTTGATTTTCCGCTTTTACAAAATTAACAACTGATTTGTGTATTTTATTTATTGTTAAATCTTCATTCGTTATAATGTATGTTCTTACTAATAATTCATATACTGCATCACCTATATAAGCTAATTGTATTGGTGATAGCATCCTAGTATCTATATTGTCACCTTTTCTTATCATTTTAATCCTTCTTTATTATATTTTTTTCCACTTCATTCCTTCTCGAGTATCTTCTACCTGTATTCCTTCTTTTAATAAATCGTCTCTAAGTCTATCGGCAAGACTGTAATCTTTATTTTTTCTTGCCTCTTTTCTTTTTTCTATTAATTCTTTTGTCTCTGGAGACAACTCATCTTCTTCTTTATATAAAATACCTAAGACGTCTGATAACTCATTATATATTTCTAAAGTGAATTTAATAGTTTCTTTTGAAGTGAATTCATCGTACTCTGTATTAATGAATTTTACCATATCAAACAAGGCAGAAACAGCATCTGCTGTATTAATATCATCATCCATAGCTTCTTCAAATTGGCTTTTAAAATTATTGATCTTATCCCCTATATCCTTATCTATTTGTCCTGTTGAATTTTCATCGATCATATACTTTAATGATCTTTTGCCGTTGTAGAGTCTTTCTAGGGAGTTTTTAGCCTGGTCAATAGTTTCTCTACTATAGTTTATAGGCTTTCTGTAGTGACCTGACAATATAAAGAATCTTATCACTTCTAAATCATAAAGTTCGCTTACCTCTCTTACAGTAAAAAAATTATTTAGAGACTTACTCATTTTTTTATCATCAATATTTAGCATTCCATTGTGGAGCCAAAACCTAGCAAAAGTTTTTCCAGTTAAGCTTTCACTTTGAGCTATTTCATTTTCGTGATGCGGAAACTGAAGATCTTCTCCTCCAGCATGGATATCTATGGTATCTCCCAGGTATTTGCGAGACATTACAGAACATTCTATGTGCCATCCAGGTCTTCCTTTACCCCAAGGGCTTGACCAAGATGGTTCTCCCGGCTTTTCCTTTTTCCATAGGGCAAAGTCTCCCGAGTTCTTCTTTTCTTTGTTTATCCCTACCCTGGCGCCGGATATTAGGTCGTCTAGGTTCTTATTAGATAGTTTCCCATAGTTTTTATCTTTTGATATGTCAAAATATACATTCCCGTCAACATTATAAGCATACCCTTTTTCTTCTAACTCTTTAACAAATTTAATAATATCACCTATATTATCTGTAGCTTTTGGGTGTATAGTTTTTTCCTCATAAACGTTTAATCCCTTAGAATCTTTTAAAAATTCTTCTATGTATTTGTTTGCGATTTTTTTTAGTGTAGTATTTTGCTCTTGTGCTTTTTTTATCATTTTATCATCTATGTCTGTAAAGTTAACTACATATTTAACTTCATAACCTTTATAAATGAAATATCTTCTTAAAGTATCAAATATAACCATAGGCCTTGCGTTTCCTACGTGTATATAATTATAAACTGTTGGTCCACAAACATACATTTTTACTTTCTTATCTTCTAAAGGCTTAAACTCTTCCTTTTTTCTTGTTAAGGAATTATAGAGCTTCATGTCTTCACTTCCTTTATTTAGTATATTTATTTAAAGTATAATTCAACCTCTTTATTAAATTCTCTTTCCCTAATAATATAAATGTTTTTCCCATATCTGGCCCGTGTAGCTGGCCGGTTACAGCTCCTCTCAAAGGCATATATAGATTTTTACCCTTTGCACCGGTTTTCTTTTGTAGTTTTTTAAAAATTGTTTTAGTAAAATCTTCATTTATTTCTTGATTTTTTTCAATTTCATTTATAAATGCTTCTATAAGGTCCTGAACTCCATCTTTCTTCAATGTCTCTACTGCTTCTTTTTCTGCTTCTACTTCAGATCCCATAAACATTTTAATATGTGCAGTGATTTCAGACAATTTATTTATTTTCTCTTTTACTAAATCAATCACCTGAATTAACCAATCCCTTTTAAAATCGTATTCTTCTTCTGTGAAAATTCCTTCATTTAGAACAAAAGGTTTTATGAGTTCATATAATTCTTTGTTGTCGTAGTTTTTTATATATTGCGAATTTACCCAATTTAACTTTTCTACATCGAAGACTCCTCCTGTTTTAGATACATTTTGAAAGGAAAACTCTTCAACAAGTTCTTCCATTGAAAAAATTTCATTATTCCCTTTTGGACTCCATCCAACCAAGGCTAGATAGTTTACTAGGGCCTGAGGCAAATAACCACTATCTTTAAAATCTGAGACTGACACATCTCCCTGCCTCTTACTTAATTTCTTTTTATCTTTATTTAATACTGTTGGCAAATGTACAAATTCTGGTACTTCCCATCCAAAATAATTATATAATATTACCTGTTTCGGAGTTGAGGTCAACCATTCCTCCCCTCTAATTATATGACTTATCTTCATTAAATGATCATCTACTACTACTGCAAAATGATAAGTAGGAAATCCATCTGACTTAATTAAAACTTGATCGTCAATTTCCTTTGAATTAATAGATATAATCCCTCTAATTAAATCTTTGAATTTCACATCTACATCTTCAGGTATTTTTAGTCTAATTACATAGTCTTTACCCTCTTTTATTTTTTTATCGATTTCTTCTTGGGATAAACTTCTGCAGTGTTTATCATACATTGGAGTATGACCATTTCTTTTTTGTTCTTCTCTTATTTTTTCAAGTCTTTCTTTTGAACAAAAACATCTGTAAGCCAAACCTTTTTCTAGTAGTATCTCAATATATTTTTTATATAAATCCAATCTTTCAGATTGGATATAGGGTCCGTATTCTCCCCTTTGAACTATATTTCCATCTTCTATAAAAACACCTTCATCGTGTTTTATTCCAGCCCATTCTAAGGATTTAATTAAATTTTCCAAAGCTCCTTCTACAAATCTTGACCTATCTGTATCTTCTATCCTTAGTATATATTTTCCTTTTTTCCCTTTAGCATATAAATAATCATATAGAGCAGTTCTTAAACTTCCTATATGAACATATCCTGTTGGACTTGGTGCGAATCTTACTCTAGTATCCATTTTATCCTCCTGTAATTATAATCATTTCATTATATAATAGCTTTTATAATCTATCAAGGATGTATAGTTAACAAATTAAAATATCTTGTAATAAAGGATACTTATTTTAATTTGTTATATATGGTATAATTTTTACAAGGAGATGAAATAATGAAAAATTATAAGTATTTATATGGTCCTGTTCCGTCTAGAAGGATGGGTTTATCTTTAGGCGTTAGCCCTATTCCTAAAAAAACCTGTAACTATTCCTGTATATACTGTCAATTGGGCCGAACTGATAAAATGAATATTGAAAGGCAAGATTTTTTTCCATTAGAAGAAATTAAAGAGGAATTTCTTGATTATATTAAAAAAAACAAAAATTATGATGTCGTAACTATTGTAGGAGAAGGTGAACCTACTTTATATAAGTCTCTAGGAAAATTAATTTATTTTTTAAAGAAAAACACAGATAAGCCTATTGCTTTAATAACTAACGGTGGTTTGCTAAAAGAACAATCTATTTGGAAAGAACTTCTGCCTTTAGATATAATACTACCTTCATTAGATGCTTCAAAGGAAAACGAATTCAAGAATATTAATAGACCTCATCCATCAATAGAATACAAAAAAGTAATTAATGGTTTAATTGGTTTTTCAAAAAAATTCCAAGGAGAACTGTGGTTAGAAATAATGTTTGTTAAGGATTATAATGATAGTAATAAAAGCATCGAAAGGTTTAAATCAATATTGTCCAAAGTATCCTATGACAGGTTGTTTCTAAATACTCCTGTAAGACCTCCAGCAGAAAATTATGTAAAAGAGCCAAATGAAGATTTTTTGAATTCGGCTGTAAAATCTTTAAAAGCTACTCCTATAAATTTATTGGTATCAGAAGGATTCAAAAGTATTGAGAATAACCATTACGAGTCAATTTTAACTATAATTAAAAGACACCCAATGAACCAATACGAAATAAAAAGTTTTTTAGAAAATCGTAATTGTGATAACTACCAAGAAGTATTTAAAAAATTAGATAACAGCAAAGAAATAGAGAAAGTTTTTTATAAAGGATATAATACATACAGAATAAAATAAAATTTTGAGGTGCCTATGAAAAAACAACTTATTATTATAATTATACTTTTATTTATTTTTCAACTTAATATTTTTGCTTTAGATACTGGAAGAATAAACATCGATAATATAAATATAAATTCTGAACCAAATTATTCTTCAAGTCCATTAGAAACCCTTAACAAAAACGATTATGTAACTATACTGAATAAAAATAATGACTTTTATAAAATCGAAGTCCCTTCTGGAAGTATAGGCTGGATTGATAGCTTCTTTGTCAATACCAATCCTGCAAAATACTTCTTAAATACATGCGGATCTAATGCTAACCTTCGTATTTCACCAACTACTAACTCAAAAACTATCGGCCAAGTTAAAGACGGAGAAAAAATCAAGTATATTGATACTTTTCATAGTTGGTATGTTGTAGAGTACAAAGGTGCAAAGGCTTTTGTTGCAAGTTGGTTAGGAGATATAATATCCCCTGGAAGTCATAGTGTGAATTTTATAGACGAAGTTATAAATATTAGAAATATACCTTCTTTAAAAGGTGAAGTTATAAGTCAAGGTTATAAGTATCAAGATTATAAATATTACGGCGAAGAGTCTGGTTGGTTTAAAATCGGA
Source organism: Eubacteriales bacterium (assembly GCA_046482875.1). Classification (GTDB taxonomy): domain Bacteria; phylum Bacillota; class Clostridia; order Tissierellales; family Dethiosulfatibacteraceae; genus UBA8670. The sequence continues at coordinate 7,726 of JAWOEG010000061.1, forward strand.
TTAGATAGTAAAAACTACGGTTATGCTGCAGGATGGCTAATGTCTTTAGATAATAATTTCTATATAAATAACATTCTCTCTTTTAAAGAAACTACAGATAATCTGAGGCTTCGCTCAGGACCATCTTTAAAAGATGACATAATTACTGTAATGCCTAAAGGAACTGAAGTTAGAATTATTTCTCAAAATAATAATTGGTGTAAACTTGTAACTTGGAACGGATATGTAGGTTATTCTCATAAGGATTATTTAAAGGATAATTTTCCTCTTCAAGGCAAGAAAATAGTTTTAAACCCTGGTCACGGGGGTAAAGATCCAGGAGCAATAAGTTCTAATGGAAAACAAGAAAAAGATGTGAATCTCAGTGTTGCTTTAAAGGTTAGTAATATATTAAACAAATTAGGAGCAGAAGTAACAATGACAAGAAGCAGTGATGTATATATAAATAGACTAGATCGTGCAGCAGTTGCTGATGAAATAAATGCCGACATTATGTTTAGTATCCATCATAACTCCTTAAATAATTCAAATTATTACGGTATGAGTACTTATTATGACACCAAGAACAATGAAAACGGTATTAAAAGCAGCCAATTAGCTGAGTCTATTTACGATAGTGTTGTAGGAATAAATAGTATATATAGAGATGGTATTTATGATAGAAATTTTGAAGTTCTAAGATCAACTAATATTCCTTCTGCATTAATAGAAATAGGCTTTATGTCCAATGATTGGGAAGTGAATAATATTCATAACCAATCCTTTCAGTATGAAGTAAGCCGTCAAATAGCCTACGGAATTATTGACTATTTTAAATCAAATTAATATAACGAGAGAAAAAGATAAAAATATTTTGAATATAAAATACTTAGAAAAGTAAATTAAAAGTAATATTAATAAAAAGATATTTATTTTATACTACACTATTATAGAATATTATCTGTAAAAAAGGAGGTTTTCGTGTTCAAAGATAATAGTATTGTAAAAGTAATATATAGAAATACGGTAACTTTGATAATCATTACAGTAGTATTATTTGGATATCTCTGGGGCAGTAATATAAAAAACATATATGATTCTGAAATTAATCAGGTAGAGAAAGATGTTACTACCAGAGCACAGGCTGTTATGGTTAATGAGATAGATAGAATAATAGATTTAATAGAAAGAAAATCTCAAGAAAAAGAAAAAATTCTGAAAACCAGCATAGAAAGCAGAACTAACGAAGCATATTCTACAGCAGAAAATATATATCAAAAAAATAAGGATAAATATACGGAAGAAGACATTAAAGAATTAATAAAAGAAGCATTAAGACCGATTAGGTACAATAATGACAGAGGATACTTCTTTATAGTTTCGCTAGATGGTACAGAAATATTGTATCCAGTTTATCCTGAGTTTGAAGGACAAAACGTTTTAGAGTTAAAAGACGACCTAGGTAATTATGTAATTAAAAATGAAATTAAAAAAGTCAAGGAATCCAGAGAGGGTTTTGTAGAAGGTTACTGGAAAAAACCTGATTCAGATAATGACAAACTCTATCAAAAAATATCTTTTGTGAAAAAATTTGAACCATATAACTGGTATATAGGTACAGGAGAATATTTATTGAATGTTGAAAATGATATCCAAAAGGAGATCCTTAAGGAAATCAACGAAAGAAGATATGGAAATAATAAGGAACTCTATCTTTTTGCTACTTCTTACGAAGGTATCGAAATTGCAAACGGTATGTTCGGTGAATTAATAGGAAGAAATATTAAAGATTTGGAAAATATAAATGGAGAATATGTATTTGAAGAAGAATTAAGGACAGTTAAGAATAATCCTGAGGGGGACTTTATCTATCATTCGTGGTATGATGAGGAAAATAATAATAACCTTGAGAGAGAAACAATGGTTTTTGTTAGACCCTATGAAGACTGGAATTGGATAATTGGAACAAGTATGTATACTGATCAGTTTGACGCAATAAAAGTTAAATTAAGTGAAGAATTAAAAAAAGAAACTACTGAACAGGTACTAAAGGCATTAATAGCAACGATTTTAATATTAATAATAGCTCTTATCGTATTAGGCAGAAGTATTATCCATATTAGTAAATCATTAGAAGCCTTCCAAGATTTTTTTGAATCAGCTGTACAGAAACATAAGCAGTTGGATATTTCTTCAATAAAATATAACGAATTTAAACAAACTGCACTTCTTGCAAATCAAATGATAAATGAAACTAAAAATATTGAAAACAAACTTAAAAAAATATCAGTTACAGATTCATTAACTAAACTCTATAATCGGAAATACATTTACGAGGTTTTAAGGAGCTCAACTGAAGAATATATCGAAAATTTATCAATTATTATGTTTGATATAGATGATTTCAAAAATATAAATGACACTTATGGGCATAATAAAGGTGATGAAGTTTTGGTTAAAATTTCAGAGATATCAAAAGATAATGTTAGAAGTACTGATACTATCAGCCGTTATGGTGGAGAAGAATTTTTAATTGTTCTGCCAAACACATCTTTAGATACAGCATATGATATTTCAGAAAGAATAAGAAAATCAATTTCTAAAATTTCAATTGATGAAATAGAAAATATAACTGTAAGTTTAGGTTTAACTAAATACAAATCATTTGAACCCATAAGTGACTTTATAAATAGAGCTGATAAAGCAATGTATAAAGCTAAAGAACTAGGAAAAAATAGAACCGAAATAATATAAAAAAATATTTTTGGATAAATAAGGAAGCTTTGTTCGTGAACCTCTCAGCATCGAAATACCGAATATCTAAAAGAAAAAACCTGCTAAAATACAACTTTTAAAGTTGTAAAATTAGCAGGTCTTTTAATTTTTATACCGATTTTATAAAAAACTATTTAAAGACAACCTCTTCTTATCACTCTACTATTTCTATATTATCTAACTGATTTCTTAAGGATTTTTTTGCATTTTCTATATATTCTTTTCTCAATTTTTCTTGCTCTTTTTTCTCTTTTTCAGACAATCCTTCACCTTTAGATTTTTTTGCTAAAACATTAATTCTTTTAATTTTTTCATTACTTAACAATGTATCACTCCTATTTTTTAATATTTTTCAAACTGTCTCTTTTTATTAATGTGAAGGGAAGATTAATTTTATTCTCAACTTTTTCTTCGCTTTCAATTTCTTTAATCAAATTTCTAATTGCAACGGCTCCTATATCGTAATAAGGTTCACTTATAGTTGTCAAACTAGGTCTTATTATTTTGCTCTCTTTATATCCTCCATAACCGACTACAGATACATCTTCAGGAACTTTGATGCCATTGTCCGACAATGCATTCATAATTCCATATGCAATTTCATCGTTTGTACATATTATTGCTGAATAGTCTATATCTTTACTGGATAATTTTTCCCCAAATCTATATCCATCTTTATATTTTCTACCTTGAACTTCTAATATTTCATATTTATTTACGTCATTATCTTCCATTGCATGTTTAAATCCTTGTATTTTATCATTCTCATAAGTACTTTTTTCCTCATAATCTGATACGTACAAAAGATTTTTATGACCGTTTTTTATTACATAATTAGTCATTTCAAACATAGCAGATTTAGAATCTATTTTTACATATTTTAAAGATTCGTCAATTATATCTCTTGTAAAAAAGATAGTTGGTTTATTTAAATCTTTTAGCTTCTGAATAATTTCTTCATCGTATTTGTATCCAATTAATATTAGACCCTCAGCTTGCTTTCTATCTAACAAACTAAGATATTTGAGTTGGGCTTCTTTATCATAATAACTGCTGCAAAGAAGTATATCAAAATCGTACATTTTACCTACCTCTTCTACACCTTTAACCATCTCTGCAACATATGAATTTGATAGATCATTTACTATAACTCCTATTAGATAAGATCTTCTAGTAACTAAACTTCTTGCAACATCATTTGGTCTATATCCAGTTTCCTTTACAATCTCCAAAACTTTTTCTCTTACTTCCTTAGATACTGGTTTGCTATCGTTTATTACTCTTGATACAGTAGAAATAGAAACTCCCGCTAATTTTGCTACATCTTTTATTGTAACCATATCTTCACCTCTTATTCTTATTTTCCTGTTTTCCTTTTAACTAATTATATACTTTATAGTTTATTTTGCAAGAAATAATGTTATAATATAGTGTATAAATAAAGTAATCAAAGGAGACTCACAATGCAACAGCTATCATTGTTTAAATTATTAAAATATAATAGCACTCCTGATAAAAAAATTCCTCCCAATATCCATCTTGATAAAAATCAACTATGGTGTCCTTATTGTTCAAATAAGGTAATATTTGTAAGGGATAAAAGATTAGGAGTTAAAAAATGTCCCATCTGCAGCATCACTATCCATGACTACTGGGTTAAGAGGGTTAATCATCTAGTTTAGTTTAATTAAGTCTTTCTTCTATTATTCTTACCAAACCCAAGGCTTTATCTTCTATTTCCTTCTGCTCTTCGCCTTCTATCATAACTCTTACTAAAGGCTCCGTACCACTAGGCCTTATATATACTCTTCCTTTACCTATAAACTCTTCTTCAATATTTTTGATTTGTTTAAGGATAATTTCATCTTCCATATACATGTTCTTTTTAATTTCTTGAACTTTTGCATTTTTCAGAGTTTGAGGAAGTTTTTTCATTCCTTTAGCCAATTCCGAAGACTTAATTCTTTTTTTCTTTAGTATCTCAGCTAATTTGACACCTGTAAGCATTCCATCACCAGTAGTATTATAATCTAGAAGTATTATATGACCAGATTGTTCTCCTCCAATTATGTAATTTTTCTTTATCATTTCTCCCAGCACATTTCTATCACCAACACTTGTTTTTTCTATATCTATTCCTTTTTCTTTTAAAAACAAGTCCATACCCAAATTACTCATCAAAGTAGCTACCAATGTATTATTTTTCAATTTACCTTCTTCTTTAAATTCCAAAGCTAAAGAAGCCATTATTTTATCTCCGTCTATTATATTACCATTTTCATCAACAGCTATTACTCTATCTGCATCACCATCAAAGGACAACCCAATATCAGCTTTTGTTTCTTTAACTAATGTCATGATTTCTTTAGGACAGGTAGATCCACAATTTACATTTATATTAATTCCATTAGGTTCTGAATTTATAACATAAACTTCTGCTCCTAGTTGGTTAAATATTTCAGGAGCTGATTTATAAGCTGCTCCATTACCACAATCTAAAGCAATTTTCAGTCCATCAAGATTTATCTCCGATGTTGTTTTTATATAATCCATGTACCTATTTAAGGCCTCAGACATTATTATTTTTTTACCTATACTTTTATTTATCGGTCTCTCTTCTACTTTATTAATTAAATCTTCTATTGCCTTTTCATCTTCTAGTTCTAATTTGTATCCCTCACTATTAAAAAATTTAATTCCATTATATTCAACTGGATTATGTGAAGCTGATATTACAATTCCTCCATCTGCATTTAATTCTCTAGTAAGATATGCAACCCCTGGAGTAGGAATAACACCTACCATTATAACATCTATACCCACTGAATTTAAACCGGATATTAATGCTCCCTCTAACATATCTTTTGATATTCTAGTATCTGTACCTAGTACAACTTTAGGTCTCCTTTTTTTTATTTCTTTAGATAAATAATATCCGCCAGCCCTAGCAATATTATAAGCTAGTTCTGAAGTTAAATCCTTATTCGCTACTCCTCTTATACCATCTGTTCCAAAATATTCACCCATATAAATCTCCTTGTCAATTGTTTTTTAAATATATACTAACTGTAGTCCCTTTATTGCTTTCGCTAAAAATGTTTATTTTTCCTTTATGCTTTTCCACGATCCATTTTGCAATACTTAAGCCTAATCCTGTACCGCCTTCCTCTCTGCTCCTTCCCTTGTCTCCTCTATAAAATCTATCGAAAACCTTATCTATTTCTTCTTTTTTTATGCCGATTCCTGTGTCTTCAACTTCAAGCTTTATGTATTTTTTGTTTTCATATAATTTAATAAAAATACTTCCACCTTTTTTATTGTATTTTATTCCATTATCTAAAATTATATTAATAAGTTGTCTTAGTTTGTTCTCGTCCCCATTTATAAATATGTTTTCTTTTATTTGTTTATCTAGTGTTATTCCTTTTTCCATAAGTCTACTATTATAACTTTCTATACTTTTGTTAATTAAATTAGAAAAATTAAAATTAACCATATTTAATTTTATATCTACTGCATCTCCTTTTGCCAACAGTAAAAGCTCTTCTATTAATATGTTTAAATTTTCTATTTCCTCTTTTATGTTGTCGAACCATATTTCGTTATCCTTAATTTTCAATTCTCTATCGTAGATTGCTGCGTCTAGATTTGTTTTAATAACAGTTAAAGGAGTCCTTAGTTCATGTGAGGCATCTGCTGTGAAGGATTTTTGCTTTTCCAAAGCTTCTTTAACTGGCTTAATATATCTTCCTGCAAGAAAAAAACTAATAGCCGAAAGTATAAGTAATCCCATAAGTCCCGAATATATTAGTGTTTTATACAGGTTATTCAAAAGGATTTCCTGCATTTCAATGCTTCTGTATACCTGTATGACTCCTACCATGCTAAAACTTTTAAAAAAAGAAGAATAAACTCTATAATTTATCCCATCAACAGAAATAGTATCATATATCTCACTTTTGTTGTCTAAGGCCTTTAAAGCTTGACTTCTCATATCCTTTATTAATGTTATGTCTTCACTTTTTACATATTCAGCATTTAAATCCTCGTTGTAAATAAAATAATTTATCTTAACTCTGTTATCGATATTCATATCTAAAGGAAACCTGCTTCCAAAGGGTGTTTTATAGTAATATTCTGTTTCAAAATCACCAGTAAAAACCACTTTGTATGCACTTTCTTTTAACATTATATCTATAGCCTTGTTAAACTCTAACTTTGCTACTTGATAAATACCAGTTGATAATGCTGTTAAAAGTATCAAAAGAATTAGAAGTGTTGAGAGTGTAATTCTTAACCTTAATTTTTTAAACATTTTATTTTTCTCCTAATGAATAGCCTATACCTCGCACAGTTTTAATTTCAGTTTTACTTGATTTTAATTTTTTTCTTAGATGATGAATATATATCTCAATATTATTTTCAGAAACATCCGTCTCTAATCCCCATAATCTATCAATGATTTGCTCTCTTGTAAAAACCTGACCCGGTCTTTTTATAAGCATACCCATTAATTCTCCTTCTTTTTTTGTTAAATTATATTTTCTGCTATTAACTGTTAAAACAAGGTTTTTATCATCATAAATCAAATCTATATACTCCATAAAATTTCCCAAAAAGTCTTTATCTTTTCTTCTACTTAATGATCTAACCCTAGCTAGAAGTTCTTCTATTGCAAAGGGTTTAACTAGATAGTCATCAGCTCCTAAATCTAGTCCCTTTACTCTATCCTCTATAGTATCCTTAGCGGTAAGCATAAGTACCGGAGTATTATTTTTCTCTTTTCTCATATTCTTAAGAATTTCTAAGCCGCTAATCTTAGGAAGCATGACATCTAAAATTATAACGTCGTATATATCTTTTTGGGCAAATAATAAGCCTTCTTCACCATCTTCAGCTGTATCCATATTGATATTGTTTTTATTAAATAAAAATCTTAAAGCACCTATTAATTTTTTTTCATCTTCCACGAGTAGAACTTTCATAAATTCTCCTATTTGAATAAATTATAATACTATCATCTTAATTTTTTCTTAAATAATTTCTTCAATAACTTTATTTACTTCCTTAAAATTATGTTCATTTAAGAAACTCTCTTCCAAAGAATTTAATTTAGGCAAAAATTCTATTTTACCATCTACTTTTACTTTTAGTATTTCTTCTACTTCTTCTGTTGTCAGCAAATTTCCTTTTCTTTCTTCTTTTTCAATTGTTTTATTTATAACCAACTTTATATCCTTAACATCGCTACTTATTATATTTAAAGATGAAAAAATACATTTTATATTTTCCACTTTATTGTACGTAAGCATAACAACTAGGTCGACTATTTCATAGGAAGCTGTTTTTATATCATCAGCCACAGTAGTTCCATCTATAACTATATAATCATAATTACCGTTGCTTTCCATAAAAATTTTCTTTAAATGTCCCAAATCAAGTTGTTTATACTTGTCTTTCATTCGTGGAGCAGGTAAAAAGTCGAATTCAAATTCTTCTTCCTTTATCTTTATTATTGCTTGTTCTAGACTGCAGGTATCTTTTATCAGGTCAACTACATCATATATAACCATATCTTTAACATTTAAATAATGCGAACTGTCTTTTTCGCTGTTTGATAAATCCACTAAAAGCAATTTTTTTTCTTTTGAAAGTTCTTTAGCTGTAATTAAAGAAAAAACTGTTTTACCCTGCTTTTCTTCGCATGAAGTAAGCATTATAAATTTACTCATTTTTACTCCTCCTCTTCCCGTTCAAGTTCAAAATATTCTCCTATGACTTCTCTTACTATCGGCGATGGATATCTCCCTGAACCACCTTGAAATATTACTGATACAACAGCTATTTCAGGATCATCTGCGGGAGCAAAAGCTACATACCAACTAAAGTCATTATAACCTGTTCCTGTTTCCGGATTTATACCATCCTTTTCTGCTGTACCTGTTTTTGAAGCTACTTTAATTGGAAAATCTTTGTAAACTCGACTATCTTCTGATACTAAGACCATTCCCTTAGTTACTTCGTCAATGTATCCGTAATCCTCGATACTAATTCTTTCTTCTTCTCTAACTGGTTGATACAAAATTTCCTTTCCTGAATTATCTGTACCCTTACTTACCACACTAAGATTTTTTCTATATCCTCCATTTGCAATTGTTGATGTATATCTGACCATTTGTAACGGAGTATAAGAATTATCTCCCTGTCCAATACTTATGTTCATAGTATCTCCATAGTTCCAAACTGCTGAATTTAAGTATGTGTATTTAATTATATCTGTAATAGGTATGCCGTAACTATTTGTTTTATCGGGATTTATCCCCAGCAGATCTAGACCTTCATAAACTTCAGTTCTACTTAATACTTCTTCATTTCTAGTCCAGGACAATATTTTATTAATTAATTGTTCTTTTTCGTCGCTATTGAAGGTTATTTCTTCTTTGTAAAATTTATCTATATTACCTTCTAAATAAATACCGAGATAGTATCTCGCATTCGCTGATTTAGTTTCCGGATTAGGTAATCCTCCAGAAGCTTCACCAGGTAAATCAATTTCAATTCCTGTTTTTTCTCCTAAACCCAGTTCTTTAGCCATGCTAAGTATATCCTCCAAAGTAACTCGCTGGGATACCTTTTCTTTTGTTACTTGGTTTTCTCCTAATACAAGCGTATAAAAATAAAAATTACAAGAATCTCTTATAGCTTCGTACATATTTTCATATCCATGCTGACCCTTATAAAGATTCCAAATCCAACACCCAAATTGTTGATTACCTATTTCCATATGACCTGCACAATATATTCTTTCATAAGGCGATATGCCTTTTTGAAGAGCTGCTAAAGAAGTTACCATCTTAAAAGTTGAACCCGGCTGTATTGCTGTTAGCATAGAGATATTATACAAAGGTCGAGGTGCTAATGAGTTTTCAGATTCATTCATAAGTCCTTCCCAGTTTTCTCTTGTAATTCCTGTTGAAAAAAGATTAGGATCATAAGATGGATAATTTACCATTGAAAGAATTTCCCCAGTTTCAACATCTACAACTACCAGTGCTCCAGAGTTTGCGTGCTCATATTCATCTTCGAAATCAAAATCTCCCCATTTACTTTCAAAAATTCCTCCCTTTTGTATTTCTTCCAGTCCATACTGAAATAACTCTTCAGCTTTTTTTTGCAGTTCTATATCCAATGTTAGATGTAGGTTTCCGCCGGGTACAGGTTCTTCCACATCTGTTACTTTTATTCTATTGCCGTAAGCATCAACTTCTAATGTCTGAGACCCTTTTTCCCCACTCAACAAGTCTTCAAATTTTTCTTCAACTCCTGTTTTACCTATTAAATCATCTCTACTGTAATTATTCTCTATAACATATTTTTCTATTTCATAGTCTTGAGAAATTTTCCCCATATATCCCAATGTATGAGCCGCTGACTCTTTAAATGAATAGTATCTTACCGACTCAGTTATTACATCTACTCCATTAAGTTTATCAGCATTTTCAGAAATTAAAGCAACAGTTTTCTTAGAAGCATCATAACATATATCAATAGGATAGTAAGCTCTATAACCTTGTTTTAAGTATCTTTCACGCAATACAAATATATATCTTGCTTCATAGTTAGATACACTTTTATCAATTTCAGCTTTTTCTCTTAAAGAATAAAAAACTTCTTTTGGAGTGTCTTCTACGCTGCCAGGGTCTAAATTAGCTTCAACCCAATTATTCTTTTGAAGAGTATCAGTGTACTCCCAATTTGAAACTGAAATTTCAGGATTAATGAATTTCAAAAGTTCATTTTGTGCATGAAATTTAACATCGTCATTAGTTATTACACTAAAATCCAAATTATTTTTATTTGACAATTGTAATACTACGTCAAAGGCTGTTGTACCTTCTGGAAGATTATTTTCAGTTAAAAACTTTATTTTCTCCTCTTCATTCAAATAGTTAAAATATAAGGTTTTTCCATCTTCTACATAATCTATAGGCAAGTCAGTATATATATCTTTTACTTTTTCAAAAAGCAACCTACCCGGTACCACATCCTCATTTTCTTCTTTATAAATACTACTATACAAATCTTTCTCTGAATATTTTCTTACAAGAGATACGAAATCCTCCTTTGCACCTGAATTCATTGTTATTACACCAGGTACTTCCTTGATAAGTTTGTTTTTTAGTTGATTATATTCTTCATCATAAACAAATGAAAAGTCAATCATTTCTATATTTTCTATATAATTTTTTGAATCTAAAAATCTATATAGAAATCTTCTTCCTTCAGAATTCCCCAACAATTTTCTTAAGTATTTGCCTTCTCTCATATATAGTTTAACCAATAATTCCTTTTCACTTAGACCTTCATCAAGATTATTTTCTATCAACCAAGATTTATACCCTTCTTTATAATTAATTTCTCCTTCTTCATATGAAATCGGAATATCTAAGCTTTCCTTATATAATATCAAAAAGAGTCTTTTTTCCATATCTATATTTCCTATGTAAGCCCTAGCTGAATTATATATATCTTTCATTAAATCATTTTCTCTTATAATATCAATAATTTTCTCTTCAGGATATAAGTAGGTTTCCTCACTTGCGATAAACCTAAAGGTATTCATTTCAATGGGAAAATCATCTATTAAAGATTCTCCGTTTTTATCTAATATTCTAGTTAAAATATATGCAGTTTTTGTGAATTCTGAATAATTGAGTTCATCTTTCAATATTTGGATAGTAAAACTTGGAATATTTTCTGCTAACAACACACCATTCCTGTCGTATATATTTCCTCTTGGGGCTTTAATAGGTATATCTCTTATTCTTTTAATATCAGATTCTAATCTATATTCATCTCCTTCAATCAAAGTCAAAGTTGATAATCTAAAGACCAGTAGAGATAATAAAATTATTACTATATAAAAAAATATTACATGTCTATTTCTAAAATTAAAAATATTAATTTAAATCACCTCTCAGTCTCAATAATACTTGACTTTTATTCCTAATTTATCTAGTAGAAAAAACTCCAATTTTAAAACAGGATACAATAAAGCTAAGTTTAAAGTAGTTTCTATAATAATAGGTGTTATAACATTTAGGAAGCTCCCTATTTTTATTCTTAAGAAAAATATTATTATATAAAAAAATCCATTATAAACTATGGACATTATCGCCGTTGCCGCAAAATATGTTAGATAATCTTCTTTGTAAACATTTTCTTTGAATGTTCCTAAAAAATAACCGGTAATAAAATAAATAAGCGTGTTTATACCAAAAGTACCTAGATAAAGAACATCTGTAAGAATTCCTAAAAATAAGCCTAAAGTCCCTCCATAGTATTCTCCTAGTTGTACTGAGAATATTATTAAAAAAAGAAGAGATATATTAGGTATTATATCTACAATTGTTATGAAATGCATAACTGTCGATTGTAAGATAAAGCTTACAAATATAATCATAAATGGGAAAAGTTTTTTCATAATATCACCTTTCAATCTTTAAAACATAAACATTATGAATCTCTTTAAAATCTACAACAGGTTCAACTTGTAGATTTATTGTAAGACCATCAGTTTCTTCTATACTTGCAACCTCTCCTATGTATAGATTTTGAGCATACACTTCCCCTAAACCAGAAGTCACTAGAGCATCTCCTACTTTTATTTGATCATCTTTAGAAAAGGTATATCCTGTTATCTTGTTATCTATTTCTCCCTTTAATATCCCACTTGAGCTATTCTTTATATTTCTAAAGCTTACACTACTGTTTATATCAACTATAGTAATAACCTTTGACCAATTGCTGCCAACATCTATAACCTTTCCTACTAAGCCAATTACAACTAGGTCATCTTCTAACTCTGCAGCATGAACGATTATATCGTCTATTTTAATGCCCTGTTTTGTTCCTTTATCTATGGTAAATTTTTTAAACCAATTGTTTGGATCTCTACTAATAATCTGGGCTTTTTCATAATTATAGTCTATCATCTTTCTCATTCTATATTCATTTTTCAAATACTCTTGATTTTCAACTATATCCAAAAGAACTCTATTTTCATTTGTAAGTTTATATACACGCTCTTTTAACTGTTCATTTTCTTCTCTTACTTTATATATTTCTAAAATAGATTCGTATGAATTAGAAAAAATTCTACCAAAATTATAAAGAACTTTTTGAATTGGCGATGTTAATGTCCCAATTATGTTTTCTCCTGAGTTAGTTCCTACATTATAAACAGACGTGTAACCAATAGCAATAATTAAGCTCATACAAATAAAAATCACTATTATCCTTTTTACAAGTTTTTTATTTTCCACATAACCACCACTTACTGCAGGTTTTTAAACCTTTCTAAATTTTCGCAAACTATTCCTGTACCCTTTACTACACAATTTAAAGGATCTTCTGAAATCCTTGTAATTATTCCAGTTTCTTTTTCTATCAATTTATCTAATCCTTTTAGTAACGCTCCACCACCCGCAAGATTAATTCCATTTTCAGAAATATCAGATGCAAGTTCCGGTGGAGTTTTTTCAATAACTCTCTTTATAGATGTAATTATAGAATCCAAAGAATCTTTAATAGATTCTCTTATTTCCGAATCCTTCAATTTAATTTTTTTAGGTAATCCAGTTACTAAATCTCTACCTGTTATTTCTAATCTTTTAAGTTTGTCTTCTTCTTCATAATTAATATCATATTCCTTATCTGCATTTCCAATTTGTTTCTTTATTTTCTCTGCAGATTTAATACCTATTTCTACTCTATAATTTTTCTTTAAATATTCTCTAATATCTTCATCTAGATCATCGCCTGCAATTTTTACAGACTCACTTTCTACTATTCCCCCTAGAGACATTACCGCTGTATCAGTAGTACCTCCGCCTATGTCTACAATTATATTACCTTCTGCTTTATGTATAGGTAAGTTTGACCCTATTGCAGCTGCCATTGGTTCTTCAATAAGTATAGCTTTCTTACCACCGGCACTTTGTGCCGCCTCCTCCACAGCTCTTCTTTCTACAGAAGTAACCCCTGTTGGTATGCCAATTACTATAATAGGTTTAAACAAATGAAATCCCTTTAAAGTCTTTTTGATAAAATATTTAAGCATCATCTGAGTAATTTCAAAATCAGCAATTACACCGTTTTCTAATGGTCTAATTGTTATTATATTCCTTGGAGTTCTTTCTAACATTTCACTTGCTTCGTTACCGATAGCTATAACTCTGTTGTCATTTCTTTCTACTGCAACAACAGAAGGTTCATCGATTACTATTCCTTTCCCTTTAATATAAGCTAAAGTGTTTGCCGTACCTAGATCAATTCCTAAATTTTTTGAAAATCCGTCTAAAAAAGACATTTAAAACCTCCTTAAATAATATTTTCTTCCTTAAAACTTAAATACTTTCCATCTCCAATAATAATATGGTCTAAAACTTTAATTCCCATAATTTCTCCTGCTTTTATTAATCTCTGGGTTATGTTAATATCCTCCCTACTAGGCTTTACTTCTCCACTGGGGTGATTGTGAAGAAGTACTATAGATGCACTTGATTTTTTAACAGCTTCTAAAAATACTTCTCTTGGATGCACTATAGATGAATTAAGACTTCCTATAGATATTGTAATGATATCTATCACTTTATTTTTGGTATCTAATAATATAATTTTAAAATATTCCTTTTTATAATACCTCATATCTTCCATAACTAATGCAGCAACATCTTGTGGAGAAGTAATTTTAAAAGTTTCCTCTGCTTTAGTAGTTGATATTCTTTTTCCTAACTCTACAGCTGCTAGTAAAGTCGCTGCTTTTGCGTTACTTATTCCATGATATTTATTTAAGCTCTCCGGTGTAGCATTTACCAAGTTTAATAATCCTTTTTCATTTTCTCTTAATATTTTTTGACCGAGAGTTATCGCTGTATCTTTTTTACTACCTACCCTCAATAATATTCCTATCAATTCAGAATTCGATAAAGATTTTGAACCGTATTTTAGTAATTTTTCTCTAGGTCTTTCGTCTTTAGGAATTTCCATTATTGTATATTTTTCTTTCATTTGTCCTCCTAGTCCATTAGGTCTATACCAAAATGCCTTTTTAAGTCCTTAGATACTGAATATATTGGAAAGCCCACAACATTCATATAATCCCCTTCTATTTTCTTAACCAATAATTTTCCGTATCCTTGAATTGCATATGCTCCAGCTTTATCTATATATTCTTTTTTATCTAGATATTTTCTAATGAAATTATCATCAAAATCACCAAAAACCACTTCTGTTTCTTCATAATTTGTGATTTTTTTAAGCCCCGCTTGATTTAAAATAGTATAACCAGTTATAACTTTATGCTTTCTGTTCCTAAGTTTTTTTAAAAAACAAAAAGCTTCATCCCTATCTTTTGGTTTTTCTAATATTTCATCTAATACTACTATTGTATCAGCAGAAATTATCAAAGCATTTTTTTCTTCTATTTTACCATTAACATCTAGGGCTTTTATTAAAGAAAGATACATAGCAACTTCTTTAGGTTTCATTCTTTCACTATATTTTTCTTCTATTGTTGAGGGCTTAGTCTCAAACTTAATAAATTTTTTTAAAATCTCTATTCTCCTTGGAGATTTTGATGCCAGTACTATTCTCATAAACACTCCTAATAAAATATCTTAAATATTATCAAAACAACAACTATACCCAGTAGACCTGCTAAACTTAGAGAAAAAGTAAATCCGAAGGTTATTGATAAAAAATTCAAATCTAACACAGCCGGCCCAAAAAATATACTTTCTGAAATACTTAAAGCAGGAAAAATATTGGAAAAAAAGCCCCCTATTATATTCCCCATTATAGATCCTGCTACTATTAAAAAAAATACCATTAGAAAATTTTTGCTTTTTCTCATAATTAACTCCAATCTATTTTGTAAATAACTTTATTTAGCTGTTCTATAATGAAATTAGATGCAAACCCTACAAAAAAACCGGTGAACAAACTTATTATGTACATGAGGGGTAGATATGAAAAAATATTTGTATTCTCTAAAATTAAGCTAGCTGTAGCAACTTGAGCTGTATTATGCGCCACTGCTCCAAAAATGCTAACTCCTATTAAACTAAAATATTTAGAAAAATGTTTGTGAACTATATACATTATTAAAAGGCTAGAAACAGCTCCAAAAATACTATATATAAAACTTATAGGATTTCCAATTATTACCAAAACTAAAAAAGTTCTAACTACATTTATAGCCAAACTTTTTTTAAATCCAAAGACTACCAAAGAGGATAATATTATCATATTAGGCAATCCTAACTTTGCTCCTGGAACAGCTATGGGAAGTGGTATTATGTTTTCAAATACACTCAACAACACTGCAAAAGCCGTCAGTAATGCTAAGAAAGTAAAATTTCTAGTCTTATTCATATATTCACCTCTAGTAGCTTATTGAATCTAAGTCTTCGGATGAGCCTGTTATTTGAACTACAACCTTATGTGGTAGACAAACTATAATCTCCCCTGGTTCTTCTATTACCCCTTTTCTTACACAGAGCTGGTTATTACAATCGCTTTCTTTAACCAGGACCTTGCCATTTTGGATATGTATAATATTATATCCTTTATCTGTTATTACTTCAATTTCTTTATCTATATTATTATCAAGCACATATTTTGAATGCTCTTCACCATCAACTTTTATTTCAACATATTTTTTATTATAATTAGAAGCTCTTTCTTTTACTATATACATACCAAATAAGCTTATAATCACAACGCATACTATTAGTACTTTATCATATTTTGTCATTGCTATCACCCTGTTTAGTTTATCATTTATGTTTTTTTTTTACAAGATAATCAAAATCATTTTCACATAAATTTAACTATTTGACAAGACTTGGAGTTAGTGGTATTATTTTTTTGGTAAATGCCAATAACTAAGGAGGTAATTATTATGGCAGATTGTAACACTTGTCCTTCTGAAGGGACTTGCAGTACAGACAAACAAAACACTTGTGAAATCAAGAATAATCCATTAAATAAAGTTAAAAACATTATTGGAGTTATGAGTGGGAAAGGTGGAGTAGGAAAATCTACAGTATCCACTATGCTTGCTTATGAACTATTAAGAAACGGTTATAAAGTAGGACTCATGGATGCAGATATAACTGGCCCAAGTATTCCTAGATTAGTTAAACTACAAGATAAAAGGATAACTACTTCTTCCGAGAAAGGAATGACTCCACTAATAGCTCCTGGAGGACTTAAAGTAATGTCCACTAACTTTCTAGTGGATACTGAGGATTCTCCTGTTTTATGGAGAGGTCCTATTATAGGAAATTTAGTTAAGCAATTTTGGACCGATGTAGTATGGGGTGAACTTGACTATCTAATAGTAGATATGCCACCTGGAACTGCCGATGTTGCTATTACAGCTATGCAATCCTTCCCTATGACTGGAATAATTATGGTTACTGTACCTCAAGATATGGTTTCTATGATTGTATCAAAAGCCGTTCATATGGCAAATAAAATGGATGTTCCTGTATTAGGTGTGGTTGAAAATATGAGCTATATTACCTGTCCTAAATGTGGAGAAAAAATAGAGATGTTTCAATATGATGATAAAAGCTTTATGAACGAAACCGAAGTTCCAATTCTTTGCAAATTACCTATGAATAAAGAGATAACTAATATTTCCAAAAATGGAGTTATCGGAATTAATAGAGATATAACAAATGAATTTTCTAAGGTTGTGAGTAAAGTAATAAGTTTTAAATAAGGATAACAATAAAAAAAGAGCCTTGTGCTCTTTTTTTATTGCTATCCTCCACCTCTTGAGAACTTCACTCTGAATCTCCCAAGAAACTCTTTTTTATTTTTTTCACATATTTCTATTTTTACTAATACAGCATTTAAAATTAATCTTCCTATTAGAACTTTTCTTTCTTCTAATATTTCCGCCGTCCATTTTTCAGATTTTATAGTTTTACCTTCAACCTTTCCTCCAAGTTCCATAAACTTTTTCTCAATTTCACATCTGGAGAAAGATCTCAATTCTTTTTCAATTATAATAAAACCACCTACTCCATATGATCCAACATATCCAGTATTAAATCTCTATTCATTTTATTTTCAGAAGAGAAAGGTATTATCAATCCTTCCTCCTCTATTTTTAACTTCTTTTTTATTTCTTTAATGTGTTTTTGGATTTTACCCTTTGGAATTTTATCAGCTTTTGTAGCAATTACCAAGCCGGTAAAACCAAACTCTTTTATCCAATTATACATAATAAGGTCATTTTCGCTAGGTTCGTGCCTTATATCTATTAAGAGAATTACTTCTCTTAACTGTTCCCTATTGTGCAAGTACACTTCTATCATCTTTTTCCATTTTTCTTTTTCTTTTTTTGAAACTCTAGCAAAGCCATAGCCTGGTAAATCTACTAAAACTAATTCTTCATCATTTACTGAATAGAAATTCACCGTTCTTGTTTTACCTGGTGCTCCGCTTGTTCTTGCTAATTTTTTTCTATTCAACAAAGCATTTATCATAGATGATTTTCCTACATTAGATTTCCCAGCAAATGCCACCTCTTTGCATAAAGTATTAGGATATTGATCCTGTCTTCCAGCGGTTATAATTAAACCCGTATTTTTAATTTTCATTTTTATTTTCCCCTAAAAGAGCATATTTTATTACATCATCCATACTATCTACCAAGATGATTTCTAAATCTTTTTTTACTTTTTTTGGTATTTTATTCATATCTTTTTTATTTCTTTTTGGAATAAGAATGGTTTTTATGCCAGCTCTATTTGCAGCTAACACTTTTTCTTTTACTCCTCCAATAGGCAAAACTCTACCTCGAAGAGTTATTTCTCCAGTCATTGCTATATTCTTATTTACAGGTCTATTAGTCAAAGCTGATACCAAGGCCGTTGCCATCGTTATTCCAGCTGATGGACCATCTTTAGGTATTGCACCTTCGGGCACGTGCACATGGATATCCTTTGTTTTATAAAATTTTTCGTCAATATCAAATCTGTCTAGATGAGCCCTAACATAACTTAAACTAGCCTTTGCAGATTCTTTCATAACATCTCCTAGTTGACCGGTTAATTGCAGTTTTCCATCTCCATTCATAAGATTTACTTCTATGAATAGTGTTTCTCCACCTACCCTTGTCCAAGCCAGACCTGTTGCTATTCCTATTTGATCTTTTTCATAAGCCCTTTCATATTCGTACTTCGGAATGCCTAGGTATTTTTGAAGACTATTAACATTAACTACTACTTTTTCTTTATTTTTTTCAACAATTCTTACTGCAGCTTTTCTTATTATATTTCCTATATTTCTTTCTAATTCCCTAACTCCTGATTCTCTAGTATATTTTTCTATAACTTCTTTCAGGGTATTGTCAGAAATTACAACCATATCTTCTGAAAGTCCATGCTCCTTATACTGTTTAGGAATCAAATATTTTTTACCTATATTTAATTTTTCCTCAGCTGTATATCCTGATATTTCTATTACTTCCATTCTATCAAGTAAAGGTCTGGGAATTGTACTAGTTGTGTTAGCAGTTGTTATAAACATAACTTTTGACAAATCGAAACTTGTTTCCAGGTAATGATCTGTAAAAGTATTGTTTTGCTCTGGGTCCAATACTTCTAATAATGCTGAAGCTGGATCTCCTCTAAAGTCTTGAGCTATTTTATCTACCTCATCAAATAAAAATACAGGATTATTATATTTCACCTTTGAAATATTTGATATTATTCTTCCAGGTATAGCTCCTATATAAGTCCTTCTGTGTCCTCTAATTTCCGCCTCATCTCTTATCCCACCTAAAGAAAATCTTATGAATTTTCTATTTAATGATCTAGCAATAGATTTAGCTATAGATGTTTTTCCTACACCTGGAGGGCCAACTAAACAAATAATCGGACTTTTCATGTTTTTATTTAACTGTCTTACTGCTAAAAATTCTAGTATTCTTTCTTTAACATCTTCTAGGCCGTAGTGATCTTCTTCCAATACATTTCTGGCTTTTTTTATATCTTTATTATCTTTTGTTGATTTATTCCAAGGTAATCCTATTAACCAATCTAGGTAAGTCCTTATAACACCTGCTTCTGGTGATGCTTGGTTTATTTTGAGCAATCTTTTAGCTTCTTTTTCAGCTTTTTCTTTAGCTTCCTTGTGCATTTTAGCTTTTTTAATCTGCTTTAAATATTCTTCCACTTCATCCCCGAGGTCTTCATCTTCTCCAAGCTCTTTCTGAATAGCTTTCATTTGTTCTTTAAGATAATACTCTTTTTGGAGTTCATTGATTTGCTTTTTTACTCTTTTACTTATTGTCTCTTCTAATTTGATTACTTCTATCTCTTGCTTCAATATAACCTGTAATTTTTCAAGTCTTTCATAAGGATCTAGTGTTTCAAGCAGGTTTTGTTTGTCATTAGATTTCAAAAAAATATACGATACTATAACATCTGAAAGTCTATGAGGTTCTTCAATTTCATTAACTGATATTATAGCGTCATCTGGAATTTTCGAATTAATAGACGTATAGCTTTCAAAAGACTCTTTTACCATCCTCATTACAGCTTCCATTTCTTCGCCTATTTCACCTTCGTATTTCTCTATATAATTTTCTATTTCAACTTCTATATAATCATCTTCTGATAAAATTTTATTAATTTTTCCTCGATTCAATCCTTCTACCAAAACCCTAATGCTATCTCCAGGCATTTTTAACATTTGTTTTATTTTGCAAACTACTCCATTTTCATAGTAATCCTCTTCAGTTGGTATTTCTGTACTTGCATCTTTTTGAGTAGTCAAAAAAATTATAGAATCATTTACCATGGATTCTTCTAAAGCGTTTATTGATTTTTCTCTACCAACATCAAAATGAATTACCATACCTGGGAAAATATGCATGCCTCTTAAAGGTATCATTGGTAAGGTTTTGATTTCTTTTTCATAATTTTTAGTCATATATCTACTCCATTTTGATTATTTATTTATATTTAATAAAAAATGCCTGTTTACAGGCATTTTTTTAAGCTGTTTCTGAATTATCGTCTTGATCAGCATTGTTGTTTAATAGTAATGTAGGCCCTTTGTCCTTAAGTATCGTATCTTTAGTTATGATACATTTTTCAATGTCATATCTCGAAGGTATATCATACATAATATCAGTCATTACTTTCTCCAGAATACCTCTCAGACCTCTTGCCCCTGTCTTAATCTCTAGAGCTTTCTCAGCAATTATTTTTAAAGCTTCTTTTTCTATCTCTAGTTCTACACCATCCATCTTAAAAAGCTCTTTATATTGATCAACTAAGCTATTCTTAGTATCCATCATTATTCTTATCAAAGCTTCTTCATCCAATTCTTCTAATGGTACTATTACAGGTATTCTACCTACAAATTCAGGAATTAAACCAAATCTTAGTAGATCTTGAGCCTGAATATTTTTTATAATCTTGCTGTAGTCTTGTTTAACATTATCGCCTAATTCAGCTCCAAAACCAATTGACTTTTTACCTACTCTTTTTTGTATTATTCTTTCTATTCCGTCAAAAGCTCCACCTATAACGAATAGAATATTCGAAGTATCAACCTGTAGGAATTCTTGGTGAGGATGTTTTCTGCCTCCCTGCGGCGGTACATTTGCTACTGTGCCTTCTAAAATCTTTAAAAGGGCCTGTTGAACTCCTTCACCACTTACATCTCTTGTAATAGATGGGTTATCGCCTTTTCTTGCAATCTTATCGATTTCATCTATATAGATAATTCCTTTTTCAGCCTTCTCTATATCATAGTCAGCAGCCTGCACTAATTTTAGTATAATATTCTCTACATCTTCTCCTACATAACCTGCTTCTGTTAAAGATGTCGCATCTGCTATTGCAAAAGGAACTTTCAACATTCTAGCTAAGGTTTGTGCTAAATAGGTTTTCCCACTTCCAGTAGGACCTATTAATAGTATATTACTTTTTTGTATTTCAATATCTCCTGTTTTTTTATAACTGTTTATCCTTTTATAGTGATTATAAACAGCTACAGACATGGACTTTTTAGCTTGATCCTGTTTTATTACATACTTATCCAAAAACTCAAAAATTTCTTTTGGTTTTGGCAATTTTTTAAATTCAGATTCTTCTAGAAAATCTGTTTCTTCGTCAATAATCTCCTTACATAAGTCTACACATTCATTACATATATAAACATTTGGTCCAGCGATTAATCTTCTCACTTGATCCTGAGATTTACCACAGAATGAACATCTCAAGTGCTTTTCTTCTTTAGCCATATGAACACTCCTTTATTTTCTATAGCTAATCACTTCATCTATCAGACCGTACTCCTGGGCTTTTTTAGCCGTCATAAAATGATCTCTATCTGTATCTTTTCTTATTACTTCTATAGGTTGACCTGTTCTTTCACTTAAAATTTTGTTTAAATCTTCTCTCATTTTTATTATTCTGTCTGCTTGAATTCTAATGTCTTCAGCTTGGCCTTGTGCTCCTCCAAGAGGTTGATGTATCATTACTTCAGAATTCGGTAAAGCGTATCTTTTCCCCTTTGTTCCAGCAGCCAGTAAAAATGCTCCCATGCTTGCAGCCATTCCTATACATATTGTTGAAACATCCGGCTTAATATACTGCATTGTATCGTAAATTGCAAAACCTGCCGTTATTGAACCCCCTGGACTATTAATATATATTTGAATATCTTTATCTGGGTCTTCAGCTTCTAAAAACAACATCTGTGCTACTAATAAGCTTGCTGTAGCATCATTAACCTGTTCACCTAAAAATATAATTCTTTCCTTCAGTAATCTGGAGTAAATATCGTAAGATCTTTCTCCTCTTCCTGTATTTTCTATTACATATGGTACTAATGGCATAACTACACCTCCAAAATTTTTTTATTAATTATTCTTTTACTTATTCTTTTTTTCTTCCTTTTCATCAGTTTCTTCTTTTTCTACCATTTTTACATTGTCAGCTATGAATTCTATAGCTTTTTTTCTTTTTACAGAATCCTCAATGTATTCCCTGCTTTCTTCTTTCATCTTTTCCATGAAATCATCAAGCTTGTCTTCTCCTACACCGTAGGAATTAGCAAGATTTTTAAGCTCTTCCTCTAGTTCCTCGTCTGTTACTTCAAAATCATGTTCATTAGCTAATGCTTCTATAACCAGCTCTGTTTTTACACTTGTTTCAGCTTGTGGTCTTATATTTTCCTTTAGCTCATCCATATCTTGGCCAATCATTTTAGAATAATCTTCTAAATTTATACCCTGTTGAGCTAGCTGCTGCTTGAACCCATTTAGCTGGTTTTCTATTTCTCTATCAACTAAAACATCTGGTATCACAGTCTCACAATTATTTACAAACTCGGTTATTGAATTGTTTTGATTTGTTATTTTTTCGTTGTCTTTTGCTTTTTTTATTAAATTATCTTTTGTATCTTTTTTTAATTCATCTATAGAATCAAATTCACTAATATCTTTAGCAAATTCATCGTCTAATTCAGGCAGTTCTTTTTCTTTTATCTCATGAATCTTAACATTAAACTTAGCATCTTTACCGGCTAATTCAGCTGCATTATAATCTTCGGGGAAAGTAACCTTAACTTCTAAATCTTTTCCTGATTCTTTACCTATCAACTGGTCTTCAAATCCCGGTATAAATTGATTTGATCCAATTTCTAGAGATTGATTTTCCGCTGATCCACCTTCAAATTCTTCATCTTCTATAAAACCCTTATAGTCAATTGTTACAGTATCGCCTTCTTTTACAGGTCTATCTTCTACGTTTATAATTCTTGCATTTTTTTCCTGCATTTCTTTTAATGAATTATCAACCTGTTCATCATCAACTTCTGATGTTACTTTAATAACTTCTATTTCTTCTGGATCTGCTAATTTAACTTCAGGCTTTACCTCAATATCTGCTGTTATTACGACATTTTTTCCTTCTTCGAATTCTTTAATGTCTAATTTAGGTTGGTCTATTGGGTCTAATTCAGTTTTTTCTAGTGCTTCTTCATAAGCCGGTGGAATTACAATGTCAAGTGCATCTTCATAAAATACACCTTTGCCATACCTAGATTCAATCAATTTTCTAGGAGCTTTTCCTTTTCTAAAACCTGGAATATTGATGTTTTTTCTATTTTTTAAATAGGCTTTTTGAACTCCTTCCTCAAATTTTTCTGGTGTTATTTCAAACTCTATTGTTACAATATTTTTCTCTTTTTTAACTATTTTTGCCATTACTTCCTCCTTGATTATTAGTATATTTATTTTTATATGTTTACCTTTAATAGTTTAGTCAAAGTCATCTAATCATTATATCATAAAATTTATATATATCAACTTCAAAAACTAATCAATAATAATTTTTTTGAAATCTTCTTTGATTTTATCCTTAAAGCCTTCTCCATATTCCAAAACTCCATTCTTGTTTATGAAAGGATATGCCAAAATAGCTGAATTACTGTATATTTTTTTTAGTTTTTTATAATAATCCTTGTTTATTCTAAAAAAATCTAAATCTATTCTATCTATTTTTTCAATATCAATTTTTTCTTTAAGGTAATAAAACAACCTACTGTATTTATTTACCCCATTTTCCACCCTTAATACAGGTTCTATGAATATTCTCACCTTCCACCCTTTTTTCAAAGCTAAATTCAGACTTTCTATTCTTTTATCCAGTGAAGGTGTGTGTTTTTCGTATTTATCTATAATACTTTGAGGAGACAGTGTCCAAGAAATTATAAAGTTATCGGTTGGAATCTCATTCTTTAATAAGAAAAAATTATTGCTTTTAGTTCTAGATTCAAATAATATGCTTGGATTTTCTCTTGCAAAATCTAGCCATTTCTTATTTAACCCGTGAATTTTTTCAAAAGCTAACAAATCTCCTTCATAAGACAAACTTATATACCCTTTATTTTTCACAGTTTTCTTAACATCTTTCATTATTTCTTTATAATCTACAAATATAACAATATTACTGCTAGGATACATTCCTTTTAAAAAACAATACTCACAATCATAAGGACAATTCATTGAATTTACTATATAGTAAAAATTATTATATCCAAAATCATTACATACTTCAGCACCTTTATAAATCTTTTTATCATTACTTTTAGCTAATATTATTTTATAATTTTCTTTTTGGAATTTGTGAGATTGATTTTTCCTGTTAAATAAATCTTTATAATGCTTAACACTAATTACATCAGGAGATCCTAAGTTCTTTAAAATCTCCTTGGTATATTCATCATACAATATATCTTCTTCAACATATACTTTCTTATCCTTTGAATAAGTCAAGCTTTTCTTTAAGTTTGTCATATTTATTCCTTCTATCTTTTTTATCTTTAGCTTTAACCTCAGAAAATTTTTTGAGAAGTTTAGTTAAATCATTCCCTCTAATTTTATAATCTACAGCTTTATTTTTTAGTTCTAACTCTAAATATTTAGACAACCTGTAGTTTTTGCCTATTATTTTTAATAATTTTTCATCTTCTTTGGTAAAAAGAATAATTTTTTCAATCTTTTCTTTATCTTGTTTTAAATTATCTATATATTCAATAATTCCTATAGAACTATTCTTTACTAATTTTTTTACAAATTCTTTATCTAACTTTCTACTGTCTTGATTATCAGATATTATTTTTATAATTTTTATATTTTGCTGAAATACATAGCTTTGAGCTACTCTATAAAAAGCCTCCCCTTCTAAATCAACAAGATTTTTATAATAATACTTATTTATATCTTTTCTCAATATAGTTTTAAGTTCTGCTTCTTTAAAAGGATGGTAATCTATATCTAAAAAATACTCATTATCATTTATACCCACTAATTTATTAATTATAAAAACATCTCCAAGCTTTTGCCTTTTACTGCCGCCAGCTACACCTATATTTAAAATTATATCATCTTTATCTTTATAATACCTAGCAAGTAAATTACTTAATCCTTCAGCTGCTTTTATAACTCCAGTCCCCGTAATTATTGCCAATATATTTTCTTTTTTATAAATTCTAGCCTTTTTTACATCATGTACTTTTTTAAGATTAAAATAATCTATAAAGGGTTCGGCTTCAATTTTTAATGCAAAGCACAAAAAAATCATGTTATATATCCCATCCTTTTATAATTGGAAGATTTTGATTAATCATATAGTAAATTAAATTTACATTACCCTCAGACTTTTGGACTACAAATTTTCCATAGGTTTTAATAGTTTGAAATTCTTCTTCAACTTCATACTCTGGAGTGCCATACTGTAAATAATTACTATTGAATTTTTTATAAGAATGATTTAATCCATTCATAGTTATTTCTGTAACAAATGAGACTTCCGCATCATTTTCTTTTGTTTCCATTATTTCAAAATCTACATTTACCTCACCTTTATATCCTAAAGGTTTTAAGACTAGATATTTATAGTCATATATCAATATCTTTTTAATATCCTCTATTATCAAGTCTTTAGAGGAATTAAACAAAAAATCTTCTTGAGTATTATTTTTAATTACATAGGCACCATAAAAACTTGAATATGTTGGAGAAGACCGCCGGAAAATATCAGAATATTTTCCCTTAAAAGCACCAAAGGTATAATATACAACTAAATCAACATCTTTATCAATAAAATTCGAAAAGTATTTTGCATTAAATGTATTCATCAAAGGATACCATTCTAAATTAACTTCTTTTGGAATTTCTATTTTAATATTTTCCTCTTCAATAAAAGTCCCATTATAATTGGTTAAATTATAAATACTCATCACAACATAGCTTCTAATAGAATATATGTTTAGAATAAATAAAGATATCAAAATTATACAAATAATATTTCTAAAATATTTTTCCATTTTACTCTATCTTTAGTTTAGGATTTTTAACTGCTGTAGATTTTACGTATATATACAATCCTAAAAGAACAGATATTCCTCCTATCAATGTTAATATGCTAGGTATCTCTCTAAAAATTATTACAGCTAAAATTGATGCAAATATAGGTTCTCCTAATGTTGCTACAGAAACAAAAGTTGATGAAACATACTCCAACATCCAATTATAAACAGTGTGACCTAATAAAGAACAGAAGAAAGCCAAAGCAAAAAATATAAGAATTTCTCCTGGAGGATAAGGATATATAGGTGTTTTAGTAGCTAGTGCTATACTAAATAGAACTACTGCAGATATTGTATATACTATTAAAACGTAAACTCTAACCCCTAACCTTATTCTTACTCTACTACCAATGATTAGGTATCCGCCAACAAAAAGGGCTCCAATCAATGCAAGAATATCTCCCTTAAGAGCATGTCCTCCCCCTTGTGAATCACCAAAAGCTATTAATGCAGAACCTAATACTGCTACTATTATTCCCAAGACTGATTTTATTTTAAAGTTTTCTTTCAATATAAAATAGCTGAAGGCAGCTACAAAAACAGGACTTAAAGATACGAGTACAGTTGAGCTAGCAACAGAAGTCATACTTAAAGATGCTATCCAAGTAGCGAAATGAAGAGCTAAAAACACCCCGCTAATAGCACACCAAAACACATCAGAAATTGTAATTCTTTTCAATTCTTCCCGATCTTTTATAAGTACAGGTATTACCCAAAGCAGTGATGCAAACAACATTCTATAAGCTGAAATAATTATGGATGGAGAGTCAGATAATTTTACAAAAATTGATGATAATGATGTAAAAAAAAGTCCTACGAAAACAAAATTTTTAGATGGGGTTTTTTTCATTGTCCTCTCCTTTAATGATATCATTATATTTAATTTACACCATAAAAAAAAATAAATCAAATTATGCAAGCATAATTTGATTATCTTTAATTTTTAAAGCTATGAACCGGTGCTGGTATCCGTCCTCCTCTTTTTACTAATTTATCGCTTGAAAATTTATTTAATTCTATTATAGGAGCATGTCCCAACAAACCACCGAATTCAGCAACATCACCAACTTTTTTCCCATAAACAGGGATAACCCTCACCGCAGTTGATTTATTGTTTATCATTCCTATAGCGCATTCATCTGCTATCATTGCTGATATTTTTGACGCTGGTGTATCACCTGGTATTGCTATCATATCAAGACCAACAGAACATACACATGTCATAGCTTCAAGCTTATCAATACATAAAGAATCTCTATTGACAGCGTCGATCATGCCTTGATCTTCACTTACAGGTATAAATGCACCACTTAATCCTCCTACGTGAGACGAAGCCATTATTCCCCCTTTTTTCACAGCATCATTTAGCATAGCTAATGCTGCTGTTGTTCCATGTGCACCACAACTTTCAACTCCTATTTCTTCAAGTATTTCAGCTACACTATCACCTACTGCCGGTGTTGGAGCAAGTGATAAATCCATTATACCAAAAGGAATATCCATTCTCTTTGAAACTTCTTTAGCCATCAATTCCCCTGCTCTTGTTATTTTAAAAGCTGTCTTTTTTATTGTATCAGATACAACGTCAAAACTTTCTCCTCTTACTTTTTCTAATGCATGTTTTACTACTCCAGGTCCACTAACACCTACACTTATAGATGCCTCCCTTTCACCGACACCATGAAAAGCTCCTGCCATAAATGGATTATCCTCAACAGCATTAGAAAAAGCTACAAATTTAGCACATCCTATACTATCTTTGTGCCTCGTTAGATAAGCAGTTTCTTTAACTACTTCTCCAATTCTTTTAACAGCATCCATGTTGATACCTGCCTTCGTACTTGCTAAATTTACTGATGAACATACTTTATTTGTTTCATACAAGCTAGCCGGTATGGAATCTATAAGAATATCATCTCCTTTTGAATTTCCCTTATGTACTAAAGCAGAAAACCCACCAATAAAATCAACTCCTACCTCTTCTGCAATTTTATCTAATATTTTGGCAAATTCTACATAATTTTTATCATCAGATGCCCCTGCTATTAATCCAATTGGTGTTACAGAAATTCTTTTATTTATTATTGGAACACCAAATTCTTTCTCAACAGTTTCTGCAATTGGAACTAAATTTTCTGCATAACCCAATACCTTGTCATATATTTTTTTTCTTGATTTTTTACCATTAGAATCTGCACAATCTAGCAGAGATATTCCTAAAGTTATTGTTCTTATGTCAAATTTTTGTTCATCAATCATCCTAACAGTTTCTAATATATTGCTTCTATTTATCAAAATAATACCTCCTCTATTATAATTCGTGCATTTTATTAAATATATCTTCTCTCTGTAATCTCACAGATAATCCCATTTTATCGCCAATCATTTCTAATTCAGCTTTTAAATCCACTAGGTTTATTGACAAATTAGAAATATCAACAAGCATTATCATAGTAAAATATTCCTGCATTACCGTTTGGTTTATATCTAATATATTGACATTTTTATCAGCCAATAATCCTGCTATATTAGCTATTATGCCAACCTTATCTTTTCCTATTATTGTAACAACTGATCTCATTATTCCCTCCTTTCTAAAAAAAATAAAGACCTAACAGGCCTTTATTCATTTAAATTTATTTTTCTTTGTCCTTTTACCTGAGAGTTTCGTTTTTCAACTTACCCCTTCGGTGCTCTTTCGAGTCTCTCCAAAGATTTGTCCATATGCGGTCGACCTTTCTTCCTCATATTTCATCCAATTATTTAATTTATGGTTAGTATACGTTAATTTAGAAACAATATCAAGTCTTTCAAAAAAGATTTACAATAATACCTTGTACAATACCTATAATAAATCCAAGCACAGCTCCTAAAATCTCTATATGCCTTAATTCTTTTTTTGCTATATCAAATACCATTTCTTCTAGTTTTAATAAATCAAAAGAATTAATCTTTTCTTCTATTAATTTACTTATAATGATTTCTTCTTCTGCCTTTGAGCTTATATCTCTAATTATACCATGAACATAATCCAAACCTTCTTCATCCATTGTCCTATTCAGATATTCAATTATAGGTCTTTTCAAACCTAAGATCAAAGGATATTCTGAAATTTTTATTTCAATAACTCTTTGAATTTTTATTTTTATTTTATCAATAAGTCTTTCAATTCTTTCTTCTGTTAAAAAAGATTCCACAAGTTCTTCTATGCTTAATAACTCATTTTCAACTGTGTCCCCTATACTTTTTGATATCTCTGTTTGTCTTTTAGGTATAACCCCTTGCAATTTAAAGCCTAATATTTTGAAAGGTTTAACCGGTCTAAAAAGCAATTTAATTGCAATTACATTCGTAACATAACCTATACTTGCTCCTATTATTGATAATATACCTATTTTAATTAAAACATTTGTCATTTGGCTACCTTCTATATTTTGATTTTTTGCATTCCTCTTTTTCTATATACTGTAATATTTTCAAAGCCTAGTTTTTTTAAATAATTAATTGAATTTTTGCAGTTAAACCCTATATGTTCTGGATAATGAGCATCTGACCCAACAATTATATTTTTTCCTCCAAGCTTTTTGTATAAAGTTAATATTTCTTTTTTTGGATATTGTCTTGCAACCCTATGGCTGAATCCCGAAGTACTAACTTCCAGACTCTTTCCTTCTTTAATTATAATTTTTAATATATCAGCTATAATATCTTTATAATATGAAAATTTTATATCTGGTCCAAATCTATCTATGTAGTCTAAGTGTCCTAATACATCATAATCTTTATAATTTTTCAACACTTTATAAATTTGATAATAATACTCTCTATAAATATTTTTATCTATGCTGATTTTATTGTAATCTATTTCATTTAAAAATACATTGTTAATTCTATGAAAAGCTAAAATTACTAAATCAAATTCTTTTAGATCTATTACATTTTCAACTCTTACTATAGAACTCAAGTCTATATTCATTTCAACCCCAGCAAGCACTTCTATTTCGTCATATTTTTTATTTATTCTTTTTATTTCTTTACGGTATTCCTCGGCATCAAAAATTAAATCTTTATGAGGTTCACTATGAACATCGAAATGATCGCAACAATATACAATCTTAAGTTTCCTCGATATAGCACTTTGAATCATTCTATCTAATTCATACTTGCAGTCATTAGAATAAATAGAATGTATGTGAAAATCATACATAAAAAACCTCCCTAAAAAATAATACCCACAGTGCCGTAATCCTTCTAATTCACGCCCGCTGGTTTGCAGGTGGGTGTTCTGTTCTCCAGTTTTGAAGTCCTGTAATCAGGCTTTCCATCCCCAGAAAAACTCCGAACTCCCTTACTCAAAATGTCGGTTGAATTATTTGGACCTCGAACACCACAGGTATTCTTTAACTAATTATACATTTATTCTAGGCATAATTCAAACTATAAATTTATAAATTACAACACTGTAATAAAATTATTAACTGATAGTAAATAAATATAACTTTCCTTTACTTTTTTCTCCGTTAATGTCTCTAAAGCTAACCTATACTCTAATATTTGCTCTTTATAAGTATTTAATACATCCTTGGTTGTTTTATTATACAAGTTATCAGTTTTATAATCTACCAGCACAATTTCATCTCCTTCATAAAAATAACAATCGATTACTCCTTGAAGCAAAATACTTTCTTCATTTCCAGAATACTGAATATCTACCTCATGTGGTTTTTTCTTTACTATAAAAGGTTCTTCTCTATAAACTCTATTAGAAGAAATCATCCTTTTCCCAATGTTAGAATTATAAAATAATCCAATTTTTTTATAATCGACTACTTTTCCTTCTTCTTTTGTTAACTGTTTGTTTAAAACCATCCTACTTATCTCATCTTTAATATAATTTTCATCCATATCTTTTTTAAGATTAATTACCTGCATTACAAAGTGAGTAAGAGTTCCTATTTCCCGACCTGTAAAATTAGTATCTTTTTGTCTAAAGGTCGGAAGTTCTGAAATAACTGGTATATTATATTTACTAGGTGAGTATTCTTTTGTTCTTAATTTACTGAGTTCTGTTACAGAAACCTTTGGTGGTACCTCTTTTTCTCTGCTATAAGGATAGGTCCACTCAAGATAATCTTTAATCAATTCTATATCCAAATCTTTTTTATCCTTTAGAACTAAGATATCATTGTATAATTTTTCTCTGTTCCATACTTTCTCCCTTTCCTTGCTAATATCATGGTAAGCTAATATATTTAAATTCCATCTAGAATTAAATTCTATATCTGAAGAAGACCTTTCTTGATTACTCTGTAAAGATTTTCCGTCTTTATGGTTATACAAGGCTCTTCCTATCCAATCCAAGTAACTGTAGGAAGTATATAGGTTATAGTAATCTATTCCATTTTCCCATTTTTCTTTTTTCTTTTCCAAGTTCTTAACAGTTCCGATTAATATTAATTTATCTACTGCTCTAGTCATTCCCACATAGAGAACTCTCATCTCTTCTGATAAGTCTTCTTTTTTTAACAATGATTTACTTGCTAATCTTGGCAAAGTCTCTTTTTTTATTTTTTTATTAATATCGAAATACTTAGGAGCAAGTCTACAAGTATTATGTATTATTATGCTTTTACTGCTGTTCATTAGATTAAATTTTTTATTCAATCCTGAAATTATTACTATTGGAAATTCCAATCCTTTACTCTTATGAATACTCATTAATCTAACAACATTATCATTCTCTCCTAGGATTCTAGCACTTCCCATATCCTTAGATGAAGATTTCACCTTATCAACATACTGCAAAAATTTTACAAGTCCACTCATTTTAGTTTTTTCAAAATTATATGCTTTATCAACTAGAAGTTTAAGATTGCCCTGTCTCATTTCTCCTTTTGTAAGCATTCCTGTAAAATAATAATATTTCGTTTCTATTAAAATATCCCATATTAATTTGTTCAGTAATTTGTACCTGCTCTCTTCCCTCCACTTTTTAATTTTTTCTATGAATTTTACAACTTTATTTGATATTTTGTCCTCTTTCTTTTCACCATATTTCAATACACTTTCATGGAAGTTAGAATTTTTATCATTAACCCTAATTTCAATAAGTTCTTCAATGCTAAAACCACCTATGAGTGATCTCATAACACTAATTAAAGGTATATCTTGTTTAAAATTATCTATTAATTTTAATAAATTTATTATTATTTTAATTTCTACAGTTTCAAAATATCCTTCATTACTATCTGCATATAAAGGTATGTTTTCTTCATTAAAAACTTCGTCATAAATTTCTTGTGCTCCTTTTGTAGCTCTTAAAAGTATAACTATGTCTTTATAATCAATTTCTTGCCATCCTTCATCTCTGCTAAATGTTTTTTTACCTAATAGATTTTTTATTTTATTTGCAGCGATTCTAGCTTCTATCTCCATATCCTGCAAATTTAAAAGTTCATCATCTATATTATCTCTTTCTTCAAGATTTTTGTTGAAAATATTTATTTCTACATCATTACCATCTTCGTTCTTTTCAAAATCCATACCTTTATATAAGTAGTTTGAGGCATCATATTCCACTTCCCCTAGATTTTTAGACATTATATTTTTAAAAAGAAAATTTATGCAGCTTAAAATTTCGGTTCTACTTCTAAAGTTTTTATTTAAATTAACTATCATATTTTTTTGACTCAGATTTTTTTGATAAGTTTCAAGTTTAGACATAAAAATAGTAGGATCTGCCTGTCTAAACCTATATATACTTTGTTTTACATCTCCAACCATAAAAAGATTATAATCATTTTTTATTCTTCCTATAATTGTCTCTTGTACCCTATTGCTATCTTGATACTCGTCTATATATATATACCTAAATTTATTCTTATAGTAGTTTGATACTTCTTCTATATCTAAAAGTTCCAATGCATAATGCTCAAGATCATTAAAGTCCAACAATCCTTTATCATTCTTCAGAGATTTGAATTTTTTATCCACTTTTTTTACAACTTCTACTAAACCTTTCATCGGTATATAAGTTTCTTTAGTAACTTCTATGAGTTTATCGAATCCATCTTTAGGTACGATCTTACTTATTTCTGAAATTAGGTCTTTAAGCATGTCTCTCTTCGATACATAAGAATAACAAGTTTCATCTTTTTTCTTATTTGAAACTCTTGATAGTGTTGAAAAATTGATAGATTTAAAATAGTTAGCAAATCCCTCTAAATCCTCTTGGAATAATTTTCCCAAATTATCTACTATTTCCCTATCAGAAGTTAAGTTTTTTTGATATGCATTACCCGGTCCATTGTAGTCAATGAGAATATCCATCTCATTAATTATTTTATTTGAATACTTTATCAGATTCCAAATATCCTCTTTGATTACTTCAAACCATATACTATTTTTATTTGTTTCTTTAAGCATATCTAAAGATTCTTCTAACCACTTTATCGGATAAGAAAAACTTTGTATGCTATAATAAGTTTCTTTTATAAAATCTTCTAATCTAGAATCTCCTCTATCTTCACTATAATTATCTACCAAATTTTGGAATTCAAAAGAATTCTCTTCATAACATTTTTCTAAAACATCTTCCAATGCCTCCGTAAACAAAATTTCATTTTCCTCAGTACTACTTATCATGAAATTTGGATCTACATCTATCAAGTAGTAGTATTTTCTTATAACATTTGTACAAAATGCATGGATGGTAGATATATAGCTTTTATTTAATTTGTTAATCTGCTTTCCCAACTTATATCTATCTGAATCTTTGTTACGAATTCTTTCTAATAAACTTTTTTGAATCTTTTTTTTCATATCTTTTGCAGCTGCATTTGTAAAAGTCACTACCAAAAATTCGTCAATATTAACATCCCTTTTTTCTAAGGTATCAATAATTCTTTCTACCAGTACGGCTGTCTTCCCAGAGCCAGCAGCAGCAGATACTAATAAGTTCTTATCTTTATTATTTATAGCTCTAATTTGTTCCTCGGTCCATTTAATCATTGGAATCACCAACTTTTTTTATAAGTTTTTCAAAGTCTTTTTTATTTATTTTAGGAATAATTCTATATTTATTGTTAGGCATAGTTTTGTCAAACTGACATATATCTTTGTAAGAGCACCATCTACAAGGAGTATCTTTATTTTTTTTATAAGGTTCTATCATTATTTTACCTGCCAATATATCCTCTCCAATTTCCCTTACCTTGCCATCAACAAAATCTAAAAGTCCTTCAAAAGATTCTTTTGTAAGTGTTTGAGAAGTTTTACTTATTGAACCATTTTTATTAAGTTTAATCCTTGCTAAGGTTGAATCTCTTTCTTCTTCAATTTTTTTATCCAATTTTTTTATTATATCTTTATCTTCCAAAAAGTAACCTTCCATCCTATAACTTTTAAGTAATTCTTTATCTATATCATCCTTATCTATATACTTGTCTCCATCTATCCACGGTAGTAGAATACTAAAATAAAAAACTCCTCCAATCATAGAATTATTACCTGTTATTTTTTCTGTATTTTTAATTAAGGCATCCAGATATACGAAAAGTTGAAGTTCCATTCCATTAGCCAGAGATGTTAAGTCAATGGATTTACCCTTAGATTTATAATCAATTATATTTACATAGTTTCCTTCTTCACCTTCATATATATCTACTCTATCAATTCTTCCCTTTATTTTTAATTTTCTTCCTTCTTTAAGCTCTTTCTCTATTGATTTAATATTAGAATCATCGCTAAAATTCACTTCGTATAACCTAGGTTTGAATTCACTTCTATTTAAATGCTCTATAAGACCTTTAGCCGTTTCCATTCCAACTCTCGATATTTTTTTCTTAAGATACTGATTCCTGTAGTTGTAATCGATTGGACTGTAATTATCCTCTCCTTCTTCTATTGCACTCTTTATTGAGTTATCCATTATTTTTAATCCCTTATCAATTTCAATATATTCTTCATTTTCGTCAGTTATATGCTTAGTAAATTTTTCTAGGGAACTGTGATAAATTTTTCCGATATCTCTACTATCTACCACGTACTCTTTCCTTTCTTGAGGTTTTAATCCATATTCCACAAAAAACTTAAAAGGACAGTGAGAAAAGCTCTCTAATCCATAAGGGGATATTGTCAAAGGATCATCATAGAGTTTTTTTACATAAACTTCATCTATAGTCTCTTTGTTATTTGTGTATAGAAGTCCTCTTTTCAAAAAATTATTAAACCCTTCTTCATTTATTAAAAACCATTTTAAAGCTTCATTATAAATACCCTTAATATCTTCTAAATTTTGTTCTTTCGTCAAGTTATTCACCGTTTGATTTAAAGCAGGCTTTACTCTCCTGTGAAATTGTTCTCTCTCAGATAAAGTAAGACTGCTATTTATAATTATTTGAGGAAATACATCTTTAATTTTATCTATATATGAGGACCTTACCAAGCTTGAACCATCATAATCTCCTAATGAATAGCTGAAGGTTATTTTCTCCTTTCCCCTACTAAGTATGTTGTAAAAATTATGTTTTTCTGAATCTATTAGATATTCTGAATCTTTTAAATCTAACCCTTTCTTCTTTAATAAATCTTTTTCTTCATCGATTAAAATCCCGTTATCATCAAGGGTTTTAGGCATATATCCGTCATTTACCCCTACTATGTATAAGGATTTTCTGCTGCCAAATTTAGATCTTTCTAAGTTGCCTACAGTAACTGAATCTAGTTTAGTAGGAATTACTCCTACCTTATACTCACCTAAACCAGATTCCAGTATGCTTTTTAATTCACTTATACTTATATGGGTATCTCCCGAAATTGTAATAATCTGGTCGAATAACTCCATAACTGAATTCCATACCTGGTTATTTACATAAGCTTCTTCGTATAAACCTTTTTCTCTCAAAATTTCAGTATCTTTTTCAACCTTTTCTTTTAATTTTAGCCTGTCAATGTCTTTACATAAACTATTAATTAAATTCTCTATAGTATTTTTCCCATATGTTTTTTTAGAAGGTAGTATTTTTATCGCTTTTTCTCTCAACCTGTTTAAAAATTCTATATCTTCACATTCATCTTTATTTTCAAACTTCTTAAACCACCTATTTCTATCTATTCCCCATCTAAGAGAATAATTCTCCATAGCTTCTATTTCTTCATACTCAAAGTCCCAGTATCCTAATTTAAACAATCTGAAAACATCTTCTCTTTTGAAATTATATATAATGCAGTCTAAATAGGACATTAAAAATATAATTAATGAATTATCCATCAAATCCTTTTTATAGTCGCTAAAAAAAGGTATCTCGTATTCCTTGAACACCTTTTCAATCACAGGTATATATATAGACTCCTCTCCTAAAAGAATTCCTACGTCTTTGTATTTAATATTGAACCTTCTCAAATCATCAATAATTCTATCCGCAACCATTTCTATTTCTTCGTATGGATTCTGACCATAAAAAACCTCTATATTATCCGGCTTAGAAGAGTATCTTTCAGGAAAATAACTAAAAAAATTTCTTTCAAGATGATTTATATCATTCTTTAGGATTTTTTCTCTTTCTATATTTACAGTTTTTATCTGACAATTTAAGTCTTCAAGTTTTATGTTTAAGTTTTCCAAAGTATTTAAGGCTATTTTAAATTCTTCTTTATTTATTTCTTCTATTTTTTCATTGTCCAAGGGAAGGGATAAATATAAGTTTTGAGATGATATTAACAATTGTCTAATCATCTGAAGTTGAATGGACGAAAATTTACTAAATTCATCTATGTATATTATGCTATTTTTAATATAATTTGAATTTTTAATTTTTTTTATGAATAAATTTTTCTTATCTTCATTATCTAAATATGTGTTTTTAAGTTTTTCTTCAAGTTTAGAATATATTATTTTTATATCATCTAATTTTCTATCAAAACCAAAATTTTCATATTCTTTGTCTTCTATTTCTTCTAAAAATTCTGGTTTTATACTATTTTCTTTTAACTCTTTTAATAAAGAATTGAAATTTTTTAAAAAGCCTTCTTTTTTATAAGAACGTCCAAAAACTTTAAGCTGATTCTTGCTGGTTTCGAATATTTCTCTTAATAACATTATTTTTCCATAATCATTTATTTCTTTTTCTTTTATGCCTCCGACCTCTTCAAGTATTTTGTACTCTAATCTAGTAAAGCTTAAAACTTGAACTTTCATAATTCCCTTAACCTTAAGAAAATCAATTAATTCTCTTTCCTTTTGAAAGGTAATTTGTTCGGGAACGACTAGTATAAGATTTTTATCATTATTCTTTAAATCCTTTTTTATCTGATTATATATGTAACTACTTTTACCACTTCTAGAAACGCCGAATATATAGTTAAGATTCATCAAATTACAACTCCTTATGATTATTCTTCTTTGTCAGCCTCTTTTTTGTCAAAATTTCTTTTATATATGCTAATATTGTCTAGAGTCCAAACTCTATCGGAAAATTCACCATATTCTACGTTTTTTAAACCATCTTCAAAGTCATACACCCTTGCATCTATAAGATCTATATAATGTAATATCTCCGCCTCTAAAATCATAGGTTTTTTAGGAGAACCGAATTCAGGAAAATAATGGTGGCTAAGTATCATATGTTGAAGTAGTACCTTAACTTCTTCATCTGCTCCAAGTTTATCAGCTGCTTTTTCAACTTCTATAACACCCATAGTTATATGCCCAAGAAGCTTGCCATCTCTAGTATAATCATTAACTATACCCATTTCATTAGAATCCATTTCCTCAATTTTAGAAATATCATGTAGTAAAATACCAGCATACACTAAGTCAATATTTATATTTTCATAAGTTTGTGATATTTTTTCACCTAACCTAAGCATTCTTATTAAATGATATAAAAGCCCACCTTTTATTGAGTGATGGTTTGATTTAGCAGCAGGATAATAGCTCATTTTGTCCTTATATTTAGTTATAATTTCAACCACAATTTTTTGTATATCTTGATTTTTGATTTTTCCTATAAACATCTTTATTTCATTAAACATATCTTCAGGCTCTATAGGCGCCGTCTGCACAAAATCACTAATATTTACTTCATCCTGAGAACTAACCTCTCTTATTCTCTCTATTTTAAGTTGTTTAGTACCCTTCCATTCACTGGTAGTTCCCCTAATTTTCATAACCTTGTAGTTTTCTACTCTTTCTTCAATATCTTTGTTTAAATTCCAAATTTTGCCGTTTATTTCTTCAACACCATCTCCTAAGATAATGTCCATATAGAGCTTACCATTTTTATCACTTTTCACCTCTCTGGATTTTATCAGAAAAAAACTATCGAATCTTTCATTTACTTTCAAATCTTGAATTTTTTTATAAGTCATTTATTCCTCCTAATCTATTTTTAAACCCATATGATAAGAACTGTAGAATACCCCATCAATCAATACATCTCTTGTTAATAACCCTTCCTTTACAAAACCTAATTTTTCATATAGTTTTATTGCTCTTTCATTATTTTCGTAAACAATAAGATCTATTTTTCTAAAACTATTTTTTCTACATAGAGATATCAAATATTCCATCATTTGACTTCCTATCCCGATGTTCCAGTAATCTTTCAATACACTTATACCTATGTCTGCCTTATGCTTTAATCTTTCTTTAGATGAGCTTGTAATACTACCTACAGTTACTAATTTGTTTTTAAGATAACCACCTATCATATAATTCCCTTTTGTTTCTTTCATATTTCTTAAAAGCACTTTCTCTTGCTGTATAGTATATGAAATCCCTTCTTTTCCGAAGGTTAAAAAATTTGTTTCTCCTCCAACTTTATTTAGATAATTTACTACTGCTTCTCCATCACCTAAATCTAGTTCCCTAAAAATCATTTTTGATTTGTCTTTTAGCCTTACTTCTTTCAATTAACTAACCTCCATATTTTATTGACAAGAGAAAATCATATGTTCTATAAAATTATATCATATATCTTTTTAAATAAAAGTATTAAAAAAACCGCCAAGGCGGTTTTTTTTACAATTCTATAAATTTTCTAGAATTTCCTGCAAATCTTTTTTATTAAAATTATATTTTTTATTACAAAACCTGCAGCTCACTTCTGCTTTGCCATCTTCTTTTATTATTTTTTCCAAATCTTCTTTACCCAT
Organism: Eubacteriales bacterium; assembly: GCA_046482875.1. Classification (GTDB taxonomy): domain Bacteria; phylum Bacillota; class Clostridia; order Tissierellales; family Dethiosulfatibacteraceae; genus UBA8670. The sequence goes on from JAWOEG010000061.1 coordinate 47,608, forward strand.
TGAAATTAGAGCCTCTTCTATTCTATTCTTACTACAATCACATTTATAATTTACCGGTATTTTTTCAGTTATTTCTATTTCAAAATCACTTAAAATTTCCTGTGCAATCTTTTCTAGGCTACTACCCTCTTTAAAGTAGTCCGAAACATTTTTAAGTTTAGCTATTTGTTTTTCAATTTGTACAATTTCCTCTTCTTTTAAATCGGGCATAGTCTGTATCATAAATCCTCCTGCAGATTTTACTGATGTATCTTTATCTACAAGGACTCCCAATCCAATTACGGTAGGTTGCTGTTCAGATTCAAAATAATAGGATGCAACATCTTCAGCGATTTCTCCTGTTACAAGTTGAGACTGTCCTACATAAGGCTCTTTCATTCCTATGTCTCTAATTACCTTAAGAGTACCTTCTATACCAACAGCCTTTCCTACATTTAATTTACCATTTTCTTTATCTTCTACAAAGAATCTAGGATTTTGAATATAACCTTTTACATTACCTATGCTGTCTGAAGTCACAAGAATAGTTCCTGCTGGTCCTCCTCCATTAACTCTTAAAGTAAGCTTATCTTTATCGCTTTTCATTGTATACCCCATCATTAACCCTGCTGTAAGCATTCTACCTAGTGATGCAGTAGCAACTGGTGAAGTTTCGTGATATCTCCTAGCTTTCTCTACTACATCTGTAGAATCAACTATCATAAATCTAAATGATATCTTTTTATCTATACCTCTAATCATTTGTCCCATATTCTACCTCCTTATTGCTGTAAAAACTATTCTTTCTGATTTTTCATTTGGTTCTTTTTCATCGTAATTATCAAAGGTTTTTATATCCTTAAAACCGGCTTTTTCTAATGCTTTTTCTATTTCTTTTATTTCATAAGCTCTTTGACATTGAGTTTCTATTACTCTCTTATAGTTATTTGTTTGATTTATAAAAAAATTTAAATTCATTTCAGAAATACAACTTTTTTCCTTAAAAGAATTTTCCCAAACATAAAATATACCTTCTTCTTCATTAACAAAGATATTATTATCTAAAATATTTTTTAGTTTATGATAGCTGCTCAAGTCAAAAACAATACAACCGTCTTCCTTTAGAAGTCTGTAAGAATTATTTATAAATCTTTCAAGATCGATATCTTTAATCATATAATTAACCACATCACAAGTACTTACAATTCCGTCAAATTTAGAATTTATTTTAAAATTAGTTCCATCACCTTTCATAACTCTAACATTTGATATCTTTCTCAATTTTTCATAAGCTTTTACCAGCATATTCTCCGAAGAGTCTATCGCTGTTAACTTATAATTTATATTCGCCAATCTTTTTGTTATTTCTCCAGTTCCACAACCTATCTCTAAGATTTCTTTTTTACCTTTTAATCTTTTATCTATAAAGGTTATCCACTTATCGTAGGGAACATTCTTCATCAAGATATCATAAAGTTCAGAAAATTCATAGTTATTCAATTTCAACCTCCCACTGACTAATCTTTATTTTTTTTATATCTGACTATATTCTTCAATTCCTTTATTTCCTTTAAAATCAAATTTAAAGTATATTGTAAACTTATAAATATAACGAAAAAAATTATAATTATAATAATCTTAGTATCTAAATTAATCATTATTTAACATCTCTTTATTATAAATATTGATTTCTACATTCTTTGTTTTCTCTTCGTCAATATATTCAACCATAACTTCAGGGACTGTAATTATATCCTTAACTCCATCACTAATATATCTTAAATCATGGTTCTTTTCAAAATATTCATACCATTCTTCAGATTCCTGATATTCATCTGTACGACTTACTCTTATTCTGGGTATTTCTTTGAAGTTAAATCTTTTATCCGCCCAAGAATAGCTTGGATGTGAACCTACATCTAAAATCCCAATATTCTCGTACTTAACGTCTCCATGTTTTCCTCTAACTAAATATTCCTGTAGTCTTTCTTCCGGTCTTAACCCATAAGGCAGAGACAAAGTATTAACTTCATATTCGGGTATAACACCTTTAATAAACTTTACCTGTTCTCCTAATTGAAACAAAATTTCTTCTTTAGTTTTTATTTTATTAAGAAAAGCGTGGTTATAAGTATGATTACCAACATCATAACCATTTTCTATGAGATAGTTTAACTTAAAATCTAAATGCTCTTTTTGTCTAAAAGGATTTGTACCAAATAGGTAGAAAGTAGCTGTAGAATTAAACTCTGGATTATTATTTTTAAACTCTTCCATAATTCCCACAGCACTATCAGGGTCAATTATTAATTCCCCGTCTTCTTCTATTACCTTAAAATTATTCTTCAATCCATCATCAAATGTTAAAACTACTGGAGTTTTCCCCGCAGGAACATCCATTTCTCCTCTAATATAGTCTTGTAAAGATACTAAATAGTAATTATTTTCAAGAAGATACTCTAAATCTTTTACAAAAGACTCTTTTGAAATTTCCCAAACTCCATCTTCTTTTCCAATAGAATGAAGCATTAAAACCATAACTTTGCCCATTTCGTTTGGTTTTACAGACAAATCAATATCCTCTACATTAATTTCTTCTTGCTCTTCTTCCAAAGTTTCTTCCTGATCTATGTAGCCACTGTTAAAAGCTAAAGCTATAAAAATTATATTTAAAACCACTAATAATCTATTCATTTTATTTTAGCTCCTTTTATAAGTTATACTCATTGTAACAAAAATATATTTAAAATAATAGAATTTACATGAAAATTACTAAATTGTATTAATTTTTGAAATTATTATGTTATAATACATAAAGGTGGTGGTAATATGTTTGATAGTGGCTCTATATTAGCAAAAAACAAATTAAAAATACTCTATATATTTTATACTATAAATATACCCATTAACAATACCGATATAACTAAATTCGTGCTTGAAAAAGATTATATGGATTATTTTACATTACAAAAAATCCTAAACGAATTAAAAGAAGACGAATTTTTAACTGTAGACAAAATAGATGGCAAGGACTTATATTATTTAACTGAAACCGGTAAAGAAACAGTAGATATGTTTATAGATAAAATTCCTAAAATGTATCGCGAAAATATTGAGGGTAATTTCAAATCACTAAAGAGAGAAATAGAAAAGAACAGGCAATTAGTTGGCCATTATTTCCAAAGAAAAGATAAAGATTATACTGTTATTTTACAAGCTTTCGAAGATGATATAACCGTTTTCAATTTATCTATAAATGTTCCAGACGAATATACTGCAAAAAATATAACGAAAAAATGGAAAGATAATCCTGATAAAATTTATTCTGAATTCATAAATATATTATTTAAGTAGGTGTTAAAGTGACGAAAAATAAAATTATTATATATACAGATGGCGCTTGTTCCAACAATCAAGAAGAAAAAAACTTAGGAGGTTATGGAGCTGTAATGCTCTATAAAAATCATACAAAAGAAATATTCGGTGGAGAAAAAAATACTACAAACAACATTATGGAAATGAAGGCAATAATAGAAGCTTTAAAACAATTAAAAACTAATAAGATTCCTGTTGAAATATATACAGATTCTGCTTATATAGCTAACTGTATCAATCAAAAGTGGTATGAAAAATGGATCAAAAACGGATGGAAAACTTCTAATAAAAAGCCTGTAAAAAATCAAGAACTTTGGAAGGCAATAATTAACTACGTAAAAGAAATTGAAAATATTACCTTCCACAAGGTGCCTGGTCACTCAGGCGTTGAGCTAAATGAAAAAGCAGATAAATTAGCCAACAAGGGTATCGATAGTATAAGATAATTCTTTCTTTGCATCTAAATACCCCTGCTTCATATTCTTTAAAATCTTTTGTGTATCAAACTCCAATGTACCTCCTAATGACTCTTTAGGACTTATATCTATAATATCCACGTTTTTATACTTTGAATAATCATAGTTATCAGGTCTTAACCTAACTGAAATTATTTTTTTATAACCCTTTTTCACCAGCATATTAATAGGCAAATTATTGAAAAATCCACCATCTATATAATAATCTCCGTTTATTTTCTCAGCTTTAAACACAGGAAGATATGAAGAAGCAATTATATACTTATATAGATTTCCTTTTTCAATATCTTCAAGAAAAATCTCTTCTAATTTCCTTTTACTAAGATTGTATGTAACCATACCTAAATCTATATTTCTCTTTCGAATATAATCTTCATCAATATTTTCTTTTATCATTTCTTTCATCGGAGATATATCAAGTCCATCTTTAGTATTAATAAATAAATCCTCCAATTTGTCTATATCCTTCGATATATTAGAACTAAACTCTTTTGGTAATTCAATTTCTCCTACATTTCCTTCTATAATTTTATCAAAGGATATTTCCGCCCACATTTTTTCTGCAAAATCAATATTTCCCATAGCAAAAACAGCTGAATTTACAGCTCCAACGGATGTCCCAACAATTCCATCTATCTTAATATTTTTTTCCTTTAAATATTTCCACACTCCTATTTGATAAGCGCCTTTTGCTCCACCACCTTCAAATACAATACCTAACATTTTATCATCTCCATTTAGTTAATATCATAAATTTCTACTGAATTCAATAATGTATCCTCTATAAGTTTTTCTATTTCTAAGTTTTCTTCATCTTCAATAATTTTAGCTAAGCTAGGCCTCGTAACTGGATTATCTGGAGAAAAAATTGAACAGCAATCATCAAAGGGTTTGATAGAAGTTTCATAAGTTTCTATATCCCTTGCAATGTCTACAATATCCATTTTGTCGGTTCCTATTAAAGGTCTCAAGATAGGAATGTCTACACTGTTTTGGATAACTCTAAGGGATTTTATTGTTTGACTTGCAACTTGACCTAAACTTTCTCCTGTAATAAGACAATCATAGTCTTTTTTTTCTGCTATTTCTTCAGCTATTCTCATCATAAACCTTCTTGCTATTATAGTTGTATTCTTATCTAAACACTTTTCTTTTATCCTGGTATATATTTCCAATATATTTACAAAGTAAATTTTCATAGGTCCTGTATATACGGATACAATATCACTTAACTCTTTAATTTTTTCATTTGATCTTACACTAGTATAAGGATAAGCATGAAAAGAGACACAGTCAACCTTAATCCCTCTTTTACCCATCATATACCCTGCAACAGGACTATCTATGCCTCCTGATAAAAGCACTAGTCCCTTACCATTTGAACCTATAGGTAAACCTCCACCTCCCTTGTATTTCTCTGAATAAATATAAGTTTTACTTCTAATATCTACATAGACTATAAGATCTGGGTTGTGAACATCTACCTTTATATCCTCTACATTTCTTAAAACTTCTCCACCTAAAATCCCATTTAATTCCATAGATTTAACAGGAAAAGTTTTATCTGCCCTTTTGGACTGCATTTTAAAAGTTTTAATATTATTACTTTTTTTCTTAAAATTAACATATTCAACTACTTTATCTTTTATTCCTTGGACGTCACTTTCCACTTTAACACAAGGTGATACAACTACAATACCAAAAACTTTACTGATTCTTTTAATCATTAAATCTACATCTTTATCTATATCTAAAAAAACTTTTCCTCTATCTCTGTAAATTTTCAATTCTTTTTCATCGATAACTCTTTTAAGAGATTGATTAAGCTTATTTTCAAAGTATCCTCTATTTCTTCCCTTTAATACAATCTCTCCTAAACTCATACTAATATTATTATACATATTAACTCCTCATGATTTTTCTGATTTTTTTAACATACTTATTTATTTTTTTAACTACATATTCTGTATCTTCTTCCTTGCTAAACCTTCCGAAACTTATTCTTATTGTACCCTCCACATAATCTTTTGGTATTTTTAAAACTTCATATGATGAACTCATCCCTTTATAGTTAGATGAACAGGCCGAACCTGAAGATATATATATATCGTCCATTTCCAAAAAGTGTATTAAAACTTCACTTTTAATATCTTTTATTGACAAACTTAAAATATATGGAGATGAATTATCTTTTTCGCTGTTAAAAATAATATCATCAATATTATTTTTAAGTAAATTTCTATATTTATTGTTAATTTTACTTATCTTTTTATAATCTGCTTTAATATTTTTTTGTGCTATTTCACAAGTTTTTGCAAAGGCTGCGATACCAGGGGTATTTTCCGTACCAGATCTTAGATGATTTTGCTGCCCTCCCCCATATATCATGGGTATAAATTTATTAGGTTCTTTTATATAAAGTCCTCCTAATCCCTTAGGTCCATGTATCTTATGTGAGGAAAAGGACATTGTATCTATGTTTAATGTATCTACATCAATTTTTATTTTACCAAAAGCCTGTACTCCATCTACATGTATCAATATATCCTTATCTATTTTTTTTATTATTTTGGAAATTTTTTCTATATCTTGAAGAAATCCTACCTCACTATTAATTAATGGAATCGTAATCAAACCAATAGTATCATCAATTTTATTTTTTAGGTCTTCAATATTAATACTTCCATCTTCATTTATTTGATAATAGCTATAATCTATACCCTCTCTAAATTTTAAGAAATCACAGTATTTTAAGACTGATGGATGCTCTAATTTGCAAGTTAAAATTTTATTCTTTGAATTTTTAAACTTTTTAATTTGCCATAATCCAGTATTGTTGCTTTCAGTACCTCCTGAAGTGATAATTACATTAGATAGATTTGCGTTTATTAGCTCACTTATTTTTTTTATACTATTCCTATATATGTTTTCAGCCTCTACCCCTAGCATATGTAAGGATGAAGGATTACCGTATTTTTCTTTATGAATATAAAGTAAACAATCAAGGGACTTTTTATCTAATCTTGTAGTTGCAGCATTATCAAGGTAGATAGTCAATGTTTTCAACTCCTCTATCAAAAATTATAATTATTGTTTTTTAATAATATTGGATATTGATTTAATTTTTTTACTATGCTATAATTAAGTTGGTTATCCCCCCGATAACCAAAATATATTCCCAATACCCCTTTTAAGCATTTATGCTTAAGATAAGGCGACCTACCCAGGTCGCTTTATCTTTTTTTATGCTCTTTTATAGTTTTTTAAGTATCTCATTTTTTCCTTGCTATAATAATCAGTTAATTTTTTTATCACTTTATTTCCTGTATTATACCTCACACTATCTATTCTATTTAACGGCATAATATCTATGGAAGTTCCTGTTACAAAAGCAGCATCAAAAAAATTAAGTTCATCTAACATTATTTCACGCTTTAAAATTGATATATTATTATTTTCACATATTTTAAGTATTTTCTGTCTAGTAGTTCCCAACAAAACCCTTTCATCAGGAGAAGTTATTATTTTTTCTCCTTTAACAAAAAACAAATTAGACCTACTTCCTTCAAGAACCACCTTATTTTCAGTTAAAAAGATAGCCTCATCTGCACCTTCTTCTTTTAATATACTATTTACTATTTTTCTTCTTTCTTGATTTAATATTTTTGCATTAGGATTTTCTCTTTCTTCGTAAATTAATATAGTCTTATATCCTTCTTTATGTTTCTCCTTCGATGGATATTTGCTTTCTACCATATACAGTATTCTAACAGACTCTCCATCTTCATAGTAGGTTGTCTTGATATTATTATTTGTTCTACCTGACTTTACTACTAATTTCTCTATATCCTTTTTAAAATCTTTTTCTAAAATTTCTTTTTTGTATCCTGCTAGATTTATACTTCTATTTAACCTTCTAAGATGATCTTCTAAATAAAGAGGCTTACTGTTAATTAACCTCAAAACATCATAAACTTTTGTTTTTTTTGTTCTTAGTTTTTCTTCGATTATATTTTGTTCAACGATTTCATCATTTAATATTCCATACTCTATAAGATTATCATTTTTCATAAATTACCTCTTCTTTTATAAGTCTATTTTATTTACCAACATTTTTATTATAATACAGATATACTTTATTATAAAGCATAAAAAAGTCCAGCCTTGCAGCTGGACTTTGAATTTCATTTTTTATTCGACTATATCTTCTTTAAATTTTTGTATTTCTACTTTGTAGCCATTTGGATCTTCTACAAAAAAATGATATATTCCAAATTCATCATTCTCTTCAGGTAGCGGCGGAACTTTATACCCAGATCTTGCTATATGAGCATATACTTTATCTACATCATTAGCAAGGAGAGTTATTATAGGACCCTTATCTCCTCCGCGGTTTTCTAAATGCTCACAAAATCCAATCTTTCCACCATTTGGCACCTGATAAATTTTACACTTCCCCTGATTTTTAAATAAGTTCAATTCCAACAATTCCGAATAAAATTTATGAGTTTTTTCTAGATTTTCTGTACCGTAAAACGCAATCAAACCATTCCATACATCTTTCATATATTATCACTCCTAATTTATGCTTTTTAGCACAGTTATAGTATTTCCTCTAATAGAAAATTTATCAGATAAACCTTTTACAAGAATTAAACCCCTACCACCTTCATCCATAATATTTCTTCTACACTGTACTATTTTTAAACCTTTGCCTTCATCTGAAATTTTTATTTTTATTTTATTTTTACTTAAAGAGAAAAACAAATTAACCTGCTTTGTTTTATCTTTCTTATTTCCATGAATTACACAGTTTGAAATTAGCTCGTTAAGAATAAGTCTCACATCAAATATATGATTTTGATCTAATTTTTCATCTATATTTGAAAGTATCTCATTGATTACAAGCTGAGCACTTTGTATATCACTTTTAAATTGTTTTTCACAAATATAATGCATATTAACCAACCTCATCTCTACAAAGAATATACCCAGCCTGTTTATTATTTATACAATTAATTATTATTTTTATTTATTTTTTTATTTCTTATAGCCGCCTGAGCTGCGGAAAGCCTTGCAATAGGAACTCTATATGGTGAACAAGATACATAATCTAAACCAACTCTATGGAAAAAATCTATTGATTCCGGATCACCACCGTGTTCTCCACATACTCCTATTTTCAAATCAGGTTTCCTTCTTCTTCCTAGTTCAACTCCCATCTCAACTAACTTCCCTATACCTTTTTGATCTATACTTTGGAAAGGATCCTTAGACAAAATTTCTTTGTCTAAATATTCTCCAATAAATTTACCTGCATCATCTCTTGAAAAACCAAAACCCATCTGAGTTAAATCATTAGTTCCAAAAGAGAAAAATTCAGCTTCTTTTGCTATATCATCAGCTATTAAAGATGCTCTAGGTATTTCAATCATTGTTCCTATTAAATATTCTAATTCTGCATCTTTTTCCTTTATTACTTCTTCCGCTGTACTTTTTACAACTTCTTTTACAAAGATCATTTCTTCTTCTATGCCCACTAAAGGAATCATAATTTCAGGCTTAACCTTAATGCCCTCTTCCAACACCTCAATTGCCGCTTCTATAATAGCTCGAGTCTGCATTCTAGCCATTTCAGGATATGTTACAGCTAGTCTACAACCTCTATGCCCTAACATAGGATTAAATTCCTCTAAATCGCTAATAATCTCTTTTAGCTTATTCACGGATATCTCCATAGTTTGAGCCAATTTTTTAATATCCTCTTCTTCATTTGGTAAAAATTCATGTAGAGGTGGATCTAAAAGTCTAATTGTTACAGGTCTTTCCTTCATTTCCTTATATATACCTACGAAGTCTTCTTTCTGCATTGGTAGTAAAACTTCTAAAGCCTTTTCTCTTTCCTCCACAGTATCTGCTAAAATCATCCTTCTTACAGCAGGAACTCTTTCTTCATCAAAAAACATATGCTCAGTTCTACATAACCCTATACCTTCAGCACCAAATTTTACAGCAGTTTTTGAATCCTTAGGTGTATCCGCATTAGTTCTAACTCCCAAAGTTTTAACTTCATCTGACCATTCCATTAGCTTTCCAAAATCTCCAGATAAATTTGGTTCTACAGTTTTAATTTTTCCTTTATATACCTTTCCAGTAGTACCATCAAGTGAAATCATATCACCTTCCTTAAATACCACTCCATCAACAGTGAAAATCTTAGATTCTTCATTCACTTTTATATTTTCACAACCTGCTACACAACACTTGCCCATACCTCTTGCTACTACAGCAGCGTGAGAAGTCATACCTCCTCTTGATGTAAGTATTCCTTTGGCTGCATTCATTCCTTCTATATCCTCCGGAGATGTTTCTTTTCTTACTAAAACAACTGCTTCTCCATTTTTTGCTTCAGATACTGCTTTCTCTGCATTAAAATATATCTTACCAGAAGCTGCCCCAGGTGATGCTGGCAGTCCTTTTGTTATAGGCTTAACCTGTTCCATTGTTTCAGTATCGAAAGTAGGATGCAGTAGTTGATCTAAAGATTTAGGCTCTATTCTCATAAGAGCATCTTCTATATTTACAACACCTTCTATTTCCATGTCTACAGCTACTTTCAAAGCTGCTTGTGCAGTTCTTTTACCTGTTCTTGTTTGAAGGAAGTATAGTTTCCCTTTTTCTATAGTAAATTCTATATCCTGCATATCTTTATAGTGATACTCTAGCTTTTCACAAGTTTCCTTGAATTGTTTGAATACTTCAGGCATTATATCCTTAAGTTCCTGAATATCTTTAGGCGTTCTTATTCCAGCTACAACATCTTCTCCTTGTGCATTAATCAAAAATTCTCCAAAAAGTTTCTTTTCCCCAGTTGCAGGATTTCTAGTAAATGCAACGCCCGTACCAGAATTATCTCCCATATTTCCGAAAACCATAGATTGAACATTTACTGCTGTTCCCATCTTGTGATCTAATTCGTTTATGTTTCTATAAGATATTGCTCTTGGATTATTCCAAGACTTAAAAACAGCTTCAATTGCAATTAAGAGTTGATCTTTAGGATCCTGCGGGAAGTCTTCACCTGTTTCTTCTCTATATATATTTTTAAATTCACCAACAATTTCTTTTAAATTCTGCGGTGTTAGTTCTGTATCATTCTCAAAATTATTTTTTTCTTTGAAATCATCCATTACATTTTCAAATAAATATTTTGGTATTTCTAATACTACATCACTGAACATCTGGATAAATCTTCTATAGCTATCATATGCAAATCTTTCATTTCCTGTACTCTTGCTAAGTCCTATTACAGAGTCATCATTCAGGCCTAAATTTAATATTGTATCCATCATACCAGGCATAGAAATAGCCGCTCCTGATCTTACAGATACCAGTAGTGGACTATCTAAATCCCCAAATCTTTTGCCAGTTTGATTCTCAATATCCTTAATACCTTCATATATTTCTTTAACCATCTTTTCGGATAACTTCTCACCTATATTGTAAAACTCATTACAGGCTTCAGTTGTGACTGTAAATCCAGGAGGTACCGGCAATCCGATGTTGGACATTTCGGACAGGTTAGCTCCCTTGCCTCCTAATAATGATTTTTTTGAGGCTTCACCTTCTTTAAATAAATATACCCACTTTTTACTCATTTGTATCCTCCTTTAATTGTTATTTTTTGAAAGAATTTGTAATATTATGCTAGCTGTTTCTTCAATAGCTCTATTTGACACATTTATTACTGGACATTTTAATCTATTAAAAATTTTATCTGAGTAGTCCAGTTCTTCTATTATTCTATTTAAGTTAGCGTAATTTGAATTGTTCTTAATTCCCATATCTTTTAATCTTTCTCTTCTTATTGCATTTAAGGTTCTAGGATCATTAGTTAAACCCACTATTTTTTTATTTTTAATTTCAAATAATTCTTTTGGCGGTTCAACTTCCGGAACTAAAGGAAGGTTTGCTACTCTATAATTTTTATAAGCAAAATACATACTCAAAGGGGTTTTAGAAGTTCTAGATATTCCAACAAGGACAATATCTGCTTTCTTAAATCCTCTTGGGTCCTTTCCATCATCATATTTAACAGCAAATTCGATGGATTCTACTTTTTCAAAATAATAGGATGTTAACTGACGATTAAGCCCTGCCTCTCTTTTAGGCTGAATTCCTGTAAGTTCAATTAACGGACGGATTAAAGGCCCTAAGAGATCAACTATCTTGATGTTATTTTCCTCTGCTCTCTTATTAATATAATCTTTCATGTCTTTAATTACCAAGGTGTACACAATCAAACAGTTTTTACCTTTACAATAATCTATTACTTCATCTATTTGATCTTCATCTAGAACAAAAGAAAATTTCTTCATCCTTTCTATTGAACTATTAAATTGGATTTTTGCAGCTTGTGCCACTAACTCTGCTGTTTCTCCAATAGAGTCGGAAACAACTACAATTTCTGACTTTCTAAATTCTCCCATTATACCTCCTTTTTTATGTGTTATACTATTTATTGTTAATTTTAGATATAGTATAACATATATCTTTAGTGATTTTAATATTTTTTTTGATAATTTTATGATATATTTATATATAAGTTGATTTAAAGGATAAAAAGATGAATTATGAATTTTTATTAAAGTATATATCACAAGAAAACTTAAATATAATAATTGATTTTATAAATAAATACGGGATGATTGCTGGTATATTACTTCCAGTTATTGAATCATTTTTCCCTATTTTACCTTTAGTACTTTTTGTTACCATAAATATTTTAATATTCGGTTTTTTTAGGGGCTATCTATATTCATATCTAGGAAATATTATTGGTTCTTTCCTTTTGTTTTTATTAATTAGATATATAAGAAAGAAGAAATTTTCTAAATACGTAGATAAAGATACTAAATTCTATAATATCCAAAACAAGTTAAAGGAAAACGATTTCAGTTTCCTTTTTATCCTCTTTTGTTTTCCCTTTACTCCGTCCTTTTTAGTAACGGGCATCGCAGCTATATCAAATTTCAAATTTAATCATTTTGTTATCTCTTTAATCTTAGGAAAGTTAGTTATGATATTTTCTCTTTCTTACATAGGTTACAATATAGCATCTTTTTTCGAAACTCCCGCCAAATCAATTATTTTGATTATAATTATTATAGCCATTAACTTTATAGGCAGATATCTACTAAATAAGTATTCTAAAAAAAATTAATATTTTTTATTTTCAAAACCACTATAAACATTAAACCTTTTACCTCTTATAAACCCTACTAATAATATACCCATCTTTTTACCTTTTAAAACAGCATCTTTTGTAACGGCTGATTTAGAAAATATACCTTCAATGCTTTCTGGTAATAATTTGTCTAGGACTTCTGTAGTAATTCTTCCGGAAAACAAAATGAAAATCCCATTCATATTGTGTTCATTTCTAACTATATATCCTATTGTCTTATCCAAAGCATTTTGTCTACCTATATCATCAGCAAAATATATTAATTTATTGCCTTTTAATATTCCACTACTGTGTACCCCTCCAGTTTTTTTAAACAAAGATGATTTCTGGGTAAATATTTCCATAGCTTCAACTATTTCTTCAGGTTGTATTTTATACTTGTTTAAATGCTTCTGAGGAATTTTTCTATTTTTATTAACTACACAATAACATTTTCCTTTACTCTGTCCTAAATTTTTTATTTCTATTTTATCTATATCTTCATATCTTGATACATATCCTCTAGTTAATAAAAAGCCTACTACCATATCCTGCAGATTTTTTTTTAAACATAATCTGCTGCATACGGGTCTATTGTTGACATATATCTCCAATTCAAATTCTACAACTACTTCATCATATATCTCTTTGTAATTTTCATTTTCATATCTTATTATTTTCATTTTATCTTTAATCATGTATTCATCTCGTCTTTTTCTAAATAAAATTCTATATCCTCTTTAGTATTAAAATTTATAAACATTTCCCAATTAGGACTATATGATCTTGCTGTTTTTTCTTCAATAAACAAACATTTTAAACTTTTGGCCAGTTTGTGCACAGAATACCCACCATTTAAAATATACTCTTTTATATCTTTAGTCATTTCTTTTGAATAAAATGCATTGAAGGGCTCAATCCAATCTCCCAAAAGAGTTATACCTGCTTTATATTCGTAATCTATCAGTTCACTTTTTAAAAATTTTATATACTGGATGTTTACCGAAGGCATATCACAAGCCAAAAAATAGGTATACAAACTTGAGGAATTAACTAGTCCAGTATATATTCCTCCTATAGGACCTTTATCTTTAATTATGTCTGTAAATGTATTACAATTTAATCCATTGTAATAATGCGGATAGTTTGTAATAACAATAATATCATCAAACTCTTTATCCAGTAATGAAATCTGCATTTCAACTAATCTTCTATTTTTTATATTTAGAAGTTCTTTATTTCTTCCCATTCTCTTACTTTTTCCACCTGCTAAAATTACTGCAGTTCCAAATTTTTTCATAATATCAACTCTTTTTTTATATTTTACCACCACAAGAAAAATTTACTGCTTCTTCAGTTTTATATAGCTTTCTAATATTTACAGTACTAACCTTTAATTCAGGTATTTTTGCAATAGGATCTAATTTAGGATTTGTAAGACAATTAGCTGGTCCCTCTGCAAAATGAAAAGGTATAAATACTACCCCCTCCTTAATATCCTCAGTTACAAATGCTCTAACCTTTATACTTCCTCTTCTTGAACTTACAACTATTATTTCACCGTCTTCTATGTCTAGACCTCTTGCAGTCAATGGATTTATCTCTACAAAGGATTCAGAGTACAAATTATTTAACCCTTCTATTCTTCCAGTCATAGTTCTAGTATGATAATGATAAAGTATCCTTCCTGTTGTAAGGATGTATGGATAATCATCACAAGGCGTTTCATTACTTTTTGCATATTCTGCTGGTATAAACAAACCTTTCCCTCTGGCTGGATTATCTTTATGAAGGTATTTAGTTCCTGGATGTTTATCATCGGTACAAGGCCACTGCAATCCTACTTCTTCAATCCTATTATAATTTATACCTGCATACTGAGGTGTCAGCGAAGATATTTCTTCTGCTATTTCTTGTGGGTTATTATAATTTTCCTTCATTCCTAATCTTTTAAGTATATCTTTTATTATTATCCAGTCCGCCTTTGACTCACCTATTGGATTTATAGCTTTTCTTACTCTCTGTACTCTTCTTTCTGAATTTGTAAAAGTACCGTCTTTTTCGGCAAAAGAAGATGCTGGAAGTATCACATCTGCAAATTCTGCAGTTTCATTTCTGAATATATCCTGAACCACAATAAAGTCTATATTGTCTAGTGATTCCTTGACATGACTTAAATCTGGATCTGAAATCATAGGATTTTCTCCCATAATATACAGAAATTTAAGTTTCCCTTCAAATCCCTTTTTAAACATTTCAGTAACGGTTAAACCAACAATGCTATCTAGTTTCTTATCCCAGGCTTTTTCAAATTTTTCTCTGCTTGTTTTGTCATTTATCTTTTGATATCCTGGATATACATTCGGTAAAGCTCCCAAGTCACAAGCTCCCTGCACGTTATTTTGACCTCTAAGTGGATTAATTCCGGCAGATTCTTTCCCAATGTTTCCACAAAGCATAGCCAGATTAGCTAAACTCATAACTCCTTGAGTTCCCGTAGTATGCTGAGTTACTCCCATAGAATAAAAAATACTGGCTTTTTCTCCTTTTCCGTAGTATCTTGCAGCTTTTATAATATCCTCAGGGTTAACCCCGCAAATATCTCCAACTACTTCTGGCGTATATTTTTCAACTACTTCAACAAGCTTATGATAGTCTTCAGTTTTTTCTTTTATATATTCTAAATCTTGCAATTCTTCTTTTATAATTACATGCATTAAACCGTTAGCTAAAGCCACATTAGTTCCAGGAGTAATAGGTAAATAAATATCCGCTTTTTCTGCCAATGGAATAGTTCTTGGATCCGCAACTATTAATTTTGCTCCCTTATTTTTAGCCTGTTTAATAAATGCTCCTAATACTGGATGGGTTTCTGTAGTATTAGATCCTGTTACAAAGATCACATCAGAGTCTAATATTTCTTTATTGCTATTTGTCATTGCACCGCTACCTAAAGTAGTTGCAAGTCCTGTAACTGTTGAAGCATGACAAAGTCTCGCGCAATGGTCCACATTATTATTTCCAAAATAACCTCTTACCATCTTTTGAAAAAGATAGTTCTCTTCATTGGTTACTCTTGCAGAAGATAATCCGGCTAAGGAATCATTTCCGTACTTTTCTTTAGCTTCCAAGATTTTACTAATTATTAAATCATAAGCTTCTTCCCAAGAAGCTTCAACAAATTCTCCATGCTTTTTTATTAAGGGTTTTTTTAATCTATCTTTATGATTTATAAATCCATAAGCAAATTTTCCTTTTACGCAAAGTAGCCCCTTGTTACTTTCTCCATAATAGGGTTCAACTTCTACTACTTCATTTCCTTTTACTACTAAATTCATTTGACAACCTACTCCACAGTATGGACAAGTTGTTCTAACTTTTTTTGTCTCCCAAGTTCTGTATTTCACCATTTTCTTTGGCCTAAGAGCATCTACCGGACACAAAGACACACAAGTTCCGCAAGACACACAAGGGCCTTCTTTCAATTTGTCGTGAAATCCAGTAGTGACAAACATCTCTTCTCCTCTATTAGCAAAGGTAAGAGCATCAATTACCTGAAGTTCAGAGCAAGCTCTAACACACAGCCCACACAATATGCATTTATTATTATCCCTAATAAAAAACTCATTTGTATAATCTATATCCATAGAATTACGACTATTCTTATAATTTCCTTCCTTTATATCATATTTATAACAGTAATCTTGAAGTTTACAATCTCCCGCTTTTTCACAAGTAAGACAATCTAAAGGATGGTCGGAAATCATCATATCAAGTATCATTTTTCTATTATCTACAGCTTTTTTGCTTTCAGTTTCTACCTTCATACCTTCTTTTATATTTGTAGCGCAGGCAGGTACCAATTTATCTATTCCTTCTATTTCTACTAAACACAGTCTACAAGAAGCACCGTTTTCTATTTCCAAGTCCTTATGATAGCACAAGTTTGGTATTTCAATACCATTTTCCAAAGCTACTTTAAGCAGGGACTCTCCTTTTTCCCCGTATATGTCTTTTCCATTAACATTTATTTTAACCTTAGCCATAAATCATCCTCCACTTCTAAATTCAATCACTTTTATATTTTTATTTATTTTACCACATATTCTATTATACTATAAGTCTTTTATTTATAAAGAAACAAGGGGCCAATTAATTAGCCCCTTGAATTATTTTGTAGTTATATTTAGAATAATCCTGTTATTAAGCCATCATCCTGTACATCGATTAATTCAGATGAAGGAACTTTTGGTAGTCCAGGCATCTTCATTATATCCCCTGTAGATACTACTATAAATCCTGCTCCAGCTGATACTGTAGCTTTACTTACAGTAATATTGAATCCTTCTGGTCTTCCTATTACTTTTGGATCATCTGATAATGAAGCCTGTGTTTTTGCCATACATATTGGCAGGTTACTAAATCCTAAATCAGTAAGTCTCTTTATTTCTTTATTAGCTTTTTTAGTATAGTCTACTCCATCTGCTCCATAAATTCTTGTAGCTATTTTTTCTATCTTTTCTTTTATACTGTCTTCATCATCGTATATGAATTTGAAGTTTTTATTATCTTCTTCTGTTAATCTTATTACTTCTTCCGCTAAATCTACTCCGCCTTCAGAGCCTTTTTCCCATACTTCTGATAATGCTACGTTTACTCCTAGTTCTTTACATTTGTCTTCTACTAGTTTTAGTTCTGCTTCTGTATCAAATGGGAATTTGTTTATTGCTACTACTGCTCCTAATCCAAATTCTTTTGTTATGTTTTCTACGTGTTTAAGTAAGTTTGGTATTCCTTTTTCTAAAGCTACTAAATCTTCTTGATTTAGTTTGTCTTTAGCTGCTCCTCCGTGATGTTTTAGTGCTCTTACTGTTGCTACTATTACTACTGCATCCGGCTTGAATCCTGCCATTCTTGCTTTTATGTCTAAGAATTTTTCAGCTCCCAAATCAGCTCCAAATCCTGCTTCTGTTACTACATAGTCTGCAAAGTGTTTTGCCATTCTTGTTGCCATTAGAGAATTACATCCGTGGGCTATGTTTGCAAAGGGTCCTCCGTGGATGAATGCTGGTGTTCCTTCTAATGTTTGTACTAAGTTTGGTTTAAGAGCATCTTTAAGTAGTGCTGCCATTGCCCCTTGTGCATTTAAGTCTCCCGCTGTTACAGGGTTTTTATCTTTATCATAGGCTACGATTATCTTTGCCATTCTTTCTTTTAAGTCTTTTATATCTTTTGATAGACAAAAGGCTGCCATAACTTCACTTGCTACTGTTATGTCAAATCCATCTTCTCTTGGTACTCCATTAGCCTTTCCTCCCAGACCGCAGGTTATATTCCTTAGCTGTCTGTCATTCATATCTACAACTCTTCTCCAAGTAATGTTTGTAACGTCTATATTTAATTCATTACCCTGTTTGATATGGTTGTCCAGCATAGCTGCCAATAGGTTATTTGCTGCTCCTATAGCGTGAATATCTCCTGTGAAGTGTAAGTTTATATCTTCCATAGGTACTACCTGTGCATATCCTCCACCAGCTGCTCCACCTTTTATTCCAAATACCGGACCCAAAGAAGGCTCTCTTAAGGCTACTATTGTATTTTTTCCTAACTTTGTTAGGGCATCTGCTGTTCCTATTGTTGTTGTAGTTTTTCCTTCTCCTGCTGGAGTCGGTGTTATTGCTGTAACCAGAATTATTTTTCCATCTTTGCTCTTTGTTTTATTTAGTACGTTATAATCAATTTTTCCTTTGTACTTACCATACATTTCTACTTCATCTTCTGTTAGATTAAGTTTCTTTGCTATTTCCCTTATGTCTTTCATTTCTGTTTCTTGTGCTATTTCGATATCACTTTTAAATCCCATTATTTCCTCCTAGTTATATTTTGTTGTTTTTATTAGTTTGTATGAAGCAGCTAGTATTATTGTATAAAGAGGTACCAACACATAGTTTGTAATTATTCTTCCTGGCAAAAATATCATAAATCCTTTTCCAAGAAGTATAGATAAAAAGTATGTGTTCAGGATTACCGATGTTACAATTTGTGTAATACTAACGGCAAAAAGTATTTTATCAATTTTTAAATTGTTTTCTTCTTTAGAAATTCTGTAAGGTACGTAAATATATAAAAATATTAAAGATACATATATAATTATGTAAATTAAATTAAGGGGGTTATTATATAAGTATAGATTTTCATTTGAATATCTTAGTACATCCTTTATAAATAATACACCTATAAATCCTGAAGATATTGCTAATATGATAATCATGTTAATTAATGTGTATCTTCTATCTTTCTTTATATATTTAAAGATCAAACCAGGTATCAATCCAGTTAATGCTGCGGTAATTGTAAATCCTGGAAAATATGGACCTGCAGGTTTGATTATAAAACATAATAAATCGGATAAACCTCCCGTTACAGCCCCTGCTAATGGTCCAAACATAATGCCACTTAGAATAATTGGTATCGATGTAAGATTTATTCTTAAAGCTGGAAGTCCAACTAGTGGTATATATATTTCAAATATGATTTTTAATACGACGCTTAAAGCTAGCATCATTGAAGCTCTAACAAGGATGTTTGTGCTAAATAAGTTTCTCGACTTCTCTTTATTTAAAGCATTACTTTCCATATTTCCTCCATTCTAAGTAATGCTTCCACTCTTTACAATAAAATGAAACAGCGGAAGCGATAAAATGTCGCGAATTATTCTTCGTCTAAAAGCAACTTCCCATCTTTTAGCACTTAACGCATTTTATCTACTCTGTTTATAATATGAGGTGGTTTTCCACCTCATATATGTTTTGCCAAATATTTATCTAATTATTATATTATCTATCTGAATTCGTCGAATAATTTTTCAAAGTCTTCTGCATTGTCTTTAATATGATATACGTGCTTGTCTTCAGGAAATTTAGACTGCTTAACGTCTTCAATATATTCTTTCATAGAATTTATACATACTTCTGCAACATTTCCATACTTTTTAACAAATTTAGGAGTAAATGCTTGGAACATTCCCAGCATATCTCCACAAATTATAAGTTGTCCGTCGCAAGGTTCTCCAGCTCCAATTGAATATACTGGTATATCCAATGAGTCTGTAATAAATTCTGTTAACTCAGGAGGCACAGCCTCTAATAAAAGCATTTTTGCACCAGCTTCTTGTATAGCTTTAGCGTCAATAATTAAATCTCTTGCACTGTCAACAGTTCTTCCTTGGGCTT
>JAWOEG010000077.1:0-44876 GCA_046482875.1 Eubacteriales bacterium
CAGAAACGACAACCTTGAAGTGGAACAAAAAGGAAATGCAATACCTTTTCCTCTTATTGTAGGCCCCGATCCAGGTGTAGAAAAGGAAGACCTGGTGGATATCCCGGGTGTGGAGATCATAATCTGCGAAAACTAACTTTAAGGAATAACTACTAAAATAAACGATTACTAATAAAGTTAAATATCTTAAATACTTTAAATATTTATCTACTTTGTAGGGAATAAAATTGTTGTATTTTTTAGGAAATAATTTTTTGCCTAGTTTTCCAACAAACTCTTGGATGGAACCTAAAGGACATATAAATCCACAAAAAGCTCCCCCGAATAAAATTGCACTTATTACTAAAATTACAAATAATACTAAACTAGAGGTATGAATTTTAGCTATTAATCCTTGACCTGTTATTAATGTATAAAATGTTTCTACCGCTCCGAAAGGGCATATTGAGTGGAGAGAAACACCCTTAATTGAGTCTAAAATAGACAAACCTAGCTCTTCTGTATTTTTTGCTAAAGTTATTAATGCAACAGTTATAAAAAATAATAATTGAATAATATTTCTTGGCTTTATTTTTTTCATAAGATCTCCTCATATGGTTTTTCTATATATTAATACATAGATGTGAAGAACTTATGGAGAGATGTAATACTTTTGAATAAATTTTTATCTATTCATTAAGTAAATAACCAATAAATGTTGTTAATTATCTTAATGAAAAAACCTGCTAGAGTTACAATTGTAATCTTAGCAGGTTTTGTTTTTTCATTGGTGCACCAGAGAGGACTTGAACCCCCAGCCCTCTGATCCGAAGTCAGATGCTCTATCCAATTGAGCTACTGGTGCATGTACTTTTTTATTATATTCTTTTTTTGTAGTGAAATCAAGACTTATAAACAAATACAACTTACTGTTTATAAATTATATTTTTATGATATAATGGAAAAAGCAGAAAAATGACAAGGAGTGGAGAGATGATTTCGAAAAGAAAAGCTTTTATAATCACAGCTTTAGCAGTAATAGTAGCTGTTGTAATAACAGTAGTAGGGACAAGTTTTATCGGAATAAGAATAGATGATAGAGTCTTAATCTCTACAGAACAGTATGATAGTTTTGTAGAATTAAAAAATAAATATAGCAAAACTGAATACTTAGAAAAATATATAGAAGATAATTTTTTGTATGAAGTACAAGGCGACCTTCAAGATGGTAGTTTAAGAGGAATGATGGAGACTTTAGAAGATCCATATTCAGAATATCTAAATGTTGAATCTATGAATAGTTTAATTGAACAAACATCTGGAGAATACAGTGGTATAGGAATATATGTTTCTATAAGTGAGGACAATAAAATCATAGTAATATCACCGATTGAAGATACTCCAGCTGAAAAAGCAGGATTAAAAACTGGAGATAAAATTATAAAGGTAAATGGACAGGAATTTACTGGGGAAGAGATGACAGATGCAGTAAAAGTTATGAAAGGTAAGCCGGGAACAGAAGTTACCATAACTGTTGAAAGAGAAAAATCATCTGGAGAACTTAATATATTTGATTTAACTATAGAAAGAGCAAACATTAAAATACAAACAGTTAAATACGGAGAATTAGAGGAAGATATTGGTTACATAAGAATTACAACTTTTGATGATCCAACTAGTGAAGATTTCAAAAAAGCATTAGTAGAATTAACAGAAGAAAAAGAAGTGAAGGGATTAGTACTTGATTTAAGATTCAATCCTGGAGGACTTTTAGATTCAGTAGTAGATATAGCTGATGAATTGCTGGGTAAAACAGTTATAACATATACTCAAACTAAGAGTGGAGAAAGAGAGTATTACAATTCAGGAAGATCAAAAGTAGACATACCTTTAGTAGTTTTAATTAACGGAGGTTCTGCAAGTGCTTCTGAAATTTTAGCAGGTGCTGTTAAAGATACTGAAAGAGGAATATTAGTCGGGGATAAAAGCTTTGGAAAAGGTATAGTTCAGAGAATAATACCTTTAGAAGATGGCTCGGGTTTTAAATTAACAGTATCTGAATACTTTACACCAGATAACATAAACATACACGGTATAGGAATTGAACCAGATGTATCTATAGATTTAAATGAAAAGTCTATGGAGGAAGGTCTTTACGGTATGGAATACTATGATGAAGATAATCAACTGCAAAAAGCTGTAGAGATATTAAATAGAAAGTTAGACTAATAAAAAGATAATACTTATTTAAATGTATTCTTGACTTGAGAATACCTTTATTATAAACTAATTTTTAATACTTAATAAGCTGACTCATAAATATTTCTTATTTTATTGAGTCTGCTTTTTTATTTATATAAAAATGAGGGGATGGATTATAGTGACTACAGAAAATAAGAATGAAAATAATTATATAAGATGGATTTACGTTTTGGTTGGAATAATGATTATGATGTTTCTTGGTACTGTATACTCATATGGGGTTTTTAGAGAGCCCATAGAAGATATTTATAATATTGGTACAACTTTGAGTGGACTTCCGTATATGATATCTCTAGCTTTTTATGCACTTTTTATGTTCTTTTCAGGAAGAGTATTAAGTCAAATAAAACCAAGAAAGGCAATAGCAATAGGCGGATTAGTGATTTCTGCTGGATGGATTCTTTCATCATTAGCATGGAATATTTTTGTTTTAACAATAACTTACGGTATTATTATTGGATCTGGAGTAGGTATCGTCTATGGCGTGCCTATGCAGGTAGTTGCTAAGTGGTTTCCAAAGAAAAAAGGGTTTGCTGTAGGATTGGTTCTTTTAGGATTTGGATTATCTCCATTTATTACTGCTCCAGCGGCTAGAATTCTCATTGAAAACTTTGGACTTGAAAAAACATTCTTAATATTAGGAATTTTTTTCGGGATAGCTATACCTGTTTTAGGACTTCTTCTTAAATTTCCTTCTGAAAAAAGAGTTTACGAAACAAGAAAGGAAACTAAGAATAAAGGCTATGAAGTAGATATAAAAACAATGGATATGATAAAAACTTCAACCTTTAAAGGTCTTTACATTAATTTTACTATTGGGACAATGATTGGTTTAACACTAATAGGGCTTACAAGTATGATAGGAACTGATTTAATAGGAATATCTTCAGTTAATGTTGCTTTCTTCATATCATTATTTGCAATTTTTAACGGAATAGGAAGACCTATTTTTGGTTGGTTAACAGATAAATTTTCTTCTAAAAAAACAATGAACTTATCATATATACTCATAATAATAGCTTCAATGTTAATGATATTAGCAAACAAAGGGAGTACATTTTTTTATGGATTATCCTTTTCGATTTACTGGTTGAACCTTGGAGGATGGTTAGCTATAGCTCCCACATCTACTATTAAAATCTTCGGTATAAAAAATTATAGTGAAAATTACGGGGTAGTTTTTACAGCCTACGGAATAGGGGCACTTGTTGGAGTAGCTTCATCTGGAATAATACTAGATTATCTTGGTAGCTATAATTATCTATTTTATTACATTATATTACTGTCAGTATTGGGTATATTTATAACAAAGAACCTAATAAAAGATTGAATTAATTCTTGAAAAACTTTCAACTTATGTTATAATTAATTGAAAGTCAAAGAAAGTCAAAGTCAAAGTCAAAATAAAATTAAAAATCCTACATAGAGGTGCAAAATATGGTGAAGAAAAGTGAAGAGATAGAAGAATTTTTAAAAGATATGTTAAAACAAACTGGAAATAATATGATTGAAATTCAGAGAAATATATTAGCCCAACAGTTTGATTGTGCTCCTTCTCAAATAACCTATGTACTAACTACAAGATTTAAGGATAATAAAGGATATATAGTTGAAAGCAGGAGAGGCGGCGGAGGTTCCATAAAGATTTATGAACTTAAAATGAAAAGTGATAAACAGATTGATGATCTTATAAGTAGAAGTATAGGTGATAGTCTAACAAAATTTAAAGCTTACGACATATTAAATCACCTATTCAGTAAAAATATAATTACAGAAAGAGAATCTCAGATAATCAAAAGAGCCATTAGTGATAGGGCTTTATCTTTAATTCCTTCAGAAAATAAAAACCCGGTAAGAGCAAAGATATTAAAAGAGAGTCTTTTAGCTGTGGTAAAACACAATAATAGGAGTTGATAAAATGTTGTGTGATAGATGTCATAAAAATAAAGCGACTGTACATTTTACTAGAATAATAAATGGAAAAAAAATAGAGATGCACCTTTGTAAAGACTGTGCTAGAGAAAATGCTGGAATAAATCCAGAGTTTTCTATTGAAAATTTCTTATCGGATATGTTTGGAGAATTTTCCTTGAAAGAACCTGATGAAGAATACAAATGTCCAAATTGCGGTATGACTTATGAACAGTTTAAGAGATACGGTAAATTTGGTTGTAGTGAGTGTATTACTGCATTTAAAGATGAAATTGAGCCACTAATACAAAATATTCACGGTCATAGAAGGCATAAAGGTAAATATCCTAGACAAAAATCATTTGAAGAAAGTGAAGAAAGTAAAGAATTAAGTGAAATTGAAATTTTAAGAAAAGAATTACAAGTTGCCATAAAAGTAGAAAATTATGAAAAAGCGGCAGAATTAAGAGATAAAATTAAAGCTTTGGAAAAGGGGGAGGGATAGAAGTGATTAAGTGGATAGATGAAAGTGGAATAGAGAAGGATATTGTAGTAAGCAGTAGGATACGATATGCTAGAAATTTAAAAAACCATAAATTTCCTATTTTTTTAGATAAAAAAGAATCAGAAGAAATATATGAAGAAATATCTGAAATAATAAAATCTAATGATATTTACGGAAAAAAATTTTCCCACTTCAAAACTTCAAACATACCAAACCTTGAGAAAAAAATGCTGATTGAGAGACATATTATTAGCCCAGAATTAATAAAAAATCAAGGAATAAGTGGATTTATAATGAGTAATGATGAAAAAATATCTATAATGATTAATGAAGAAGATCATTTAAGGCTTCAGATTCTAAGCAGTGGATTAAATTTGAAAGAGTGTTTAAAAAAGGCGGATGAATTAGATTCTATATTGGATGAAAAATTGGAATATGCCTATCACAAACAATTCGGATATATAACAGCATGTCCTACTAACCTAGGAACTGGTATCAGAGCATCATCAATGATTCATTTACCGGGATTGGTAATGACGGGAAGGTTGGAGAGGCTATTAAACACTATCTCTAAATTTGGAATATCAGTGAGAGGAGTTTATGGTGAAGGATCGAAGTCTCTAGGTAACTTATTTCAAATTTCAAATCAGACTACCTTAGGTAACGATGAAAATACAATAGTGGAAAAAGTAGAGAAAATAGCCATGCAAATAGTAAATAAAGAAAAAGAAGCAAGGCAATATTTGGTAAATGAAAACAAACTAGAAATTGAAGATAGGGTTCATAGATCATATGGAGTACTAACAAATGCAAAGATAATAAGTTCAGATGAGGCTGTTAAGTTGTTATCTTTAGTAAAACTCGGTGTAGATTTAGACTTAATAAAAAAATATAAAAACCTTAATTTTAATAAACTATTTGTTGAAATACAGTCTATGAATATTCAATTTGAATCTAGAGAAGAATTAAATGGAAAAGAAAGAGATGTAAAAAGAGCAGAAATTATAAAAAGAAGATTTAATGAGGAGAGTGAATAGTTATGATAAACAAAAGATTAAGCAAATCTGCCCAAAGAGCTTTAAATATAGCTCAAGAAGAAGCAAAAGATATGAACCACAATATTCTTGGTACTGAGCATGTGCTTTTAGGATTAATAAAAGAAAAGGAAGGGTTAGCAGGCCAGATACTAAGAGATAAAAATATTGATTATGAAGATATTAAAGAAAAAATTCTCAGTATAACAGGCAAAGGTAGATCACAAACAAACTATTTAAATGTATCACCTAGAACTAAAACAATATTTGAATTAGCAGGCCAGTTTGCAAGACAGTTAAACCAGTCCTTGATAAGTACAGAACATATACTCTTAGGGATAATGGCGGAAGGAGAGGGAGTAGCTTCTTTAATACTAAAAAATGAGGGAATAATTCCCCAAGAAGTTCAGAAAATAGTTATGAAATCAATGAACGAAAGAGATAATGAAGT
This sequence comes from Eubacteriales bacterium, assembly GCA_046482875.1. Lineage (GTDB taxonomy): Bacteria > Bacillota > Clostridia > Tissierellales > Dethiosulfatibacteraceae > UBA8670. The sequence goes on from JAWOEG010000077.1 coordinate 6,143, forward strand.
AAGTTATCCAAAAACACAGCAGGATAAAAAAGGCAAAAAGATGAAAAATCTAGAAAAATATGGGAAAAATTTAAATGAATTAGCTAAACAGGATAAGTTAGATCCTGTAATTGGAAGAGAAAAAGAAATTCAAAGAGTTATTCAGGTTCTAAGTAGGAGAACTAAAAACAATCCTGTTTTGATAGGGGAACCTGGAGTAGGAAAAACATCTATAGCAGAAGGCTTAGCTCAAGAAATACAGGCAGGGAATGTACCAGAACTTCTTAAAGATAAAAAAGTTATCACATTAGATTTATCTGGTATGGTAGCCGGCTCTAAATTTAGGGGAGAATTTGAAGAAAGACTTAAAAATGTAATAGAAGAAATAAAAGAAGATGGCAACGTAATTTTGTTTATTGATGAAATGCATACAATTATAGGTGCTGGAGGTGCCGAGGGTGCTATAGATGCATCTAACATTTTGAAACCTGCCTTATCCAAAGGAGAAATACAAGCTGTTGGGGCAACAACTATTGATGAGTATAAAAAGCACATTGAAAAAGATGCAGCTCTAGAGAGAAGATTTCAGCCCGTATTGGTAAAAGAACCAACAGTTGAGGACACTATAGCTATTTTAAAAGGATTAAGAGATAAGTATGAAGCTCACCATAAGGTAAAAATAACCGAAGAGGCTATAAATGCGGCAGCAAAATTATCTTATAGATACGTTTCAGATAGGTTTTTACCCGACAAGGCAATAGATTTAATAGATGAAGCATCTTCAAAGGCAAGACTAAAACAGTCAACAGCTCCATCGGATTTAAATAGATTAGAAAAAGAATTAGAAGAAATAAAAAAACAAAAAGAGGAAGCTATAAATACACAGAATTTTGAAAAAGCAGCTGAATTAAGAGATAAAGAAAAAGAACTAAATAAAAAATTAGAAGAAAAGAGAAAAAATTGGAATGAGAAAAAATCCTCAAATGAAGGTAGTATAAATGAGGAAGATATAGCTGCGATAGTATCTTCTTGGACCGGTGTACCTGTAGAAAAAATGGATACAGTAGAATCAGACAAACTCCTACATTTAGAAGATACACTGCATAAAAGAGTTGTGGGACAGCATCAAGCGGTAGAGTCTGTTTCAAGAGCTATTAGAAGGGCAAGGGTAGGCTTAAAAGACCCTAAGAAGCCTATAGGTTCATTTATATTTTTAGGACCAACAGGAGTAGGTAAGACAGAACTGACAAAAGCTTTAGCAGAGGCTATATTTGGGGATGAAGATGCTTTAATTAGAATAGATATGTCTGAGTATATGGAAAAACATTCCGTTTCTAAATTAGTAGGATCTCCTCCAGGATATGTAGGTTTTGACGAAGGAGGACAGCTTACTGAAAAGGTTAGAAGAAAACCATACTCAGTTATATTGTTTGATGAGATAGAAAAAGCTCATCCAGATGTTTTTAATATTTTACTTCAACTTCTTGATGATGGGAGATTGACAGATTCAAAAGGAAGAACTGTAAACTTTAAAAATACCTTGATTATTATGACATCAAATGTAGGAGCAAGTACCATTAAAAAGCAAAATGTACTTGGATTTAGTAGTAGTCAAGGAGACGAAGAAAAAGATGACTATGAAAAAATGAAGAATAATGTAATGGATAAACTAAAAGATACCTTCAGACCAGAATTTTTAAATAGACTTGATGAAATAATAGTTTTCCATTCATTAAATAAAGAAAATATAAAAGAGATAGTAAATCTGATGATTGAAAATTTACAGAAAAGACTTGAAGAACTAGGCATTACAATAGAAGTAGATGAAGATGCCAAGCTTTTCTTGGCAGAAGAAGGATTCGATCCTACTTTCGGAGCAAGGCCTCTTCAAAGAACTATAAGAAAAAGAATTGAAGATGCTCTATCAGAAGAAATTTTAAGGGGGAAAGTAAATAAATCAGATAATATAATGGTAACTTTTAACAAGGATAAAAAAGAATTGTTAATTGAAAGCGAAGATAAGGTAATAAAGTAAATATATTATAAAAAAGACCGGGATTAGCCGGTCTTTTTATGATTCATCAACATTTATAAAATTTGAAAATTGTGAATTGTATAAATTAGAATATACCCCATCTTTTTCCAAAAGAGTTTTATGATTTCCTCTTTCCTGTATTCCTTTATCGGTTAAAACTATAATTTCGTCTGCATTTTGTATTGTAGATAATCTATGGGCTATTACTAGAGTAGTTCTACCCTTTGATAATCTTTCCAAAGATTTTTGTATAAGAATCTCAGTTGCATTATCTAAAGCTGAAGTAGCTTCGTCTAAAATCAATATAGGTGGATTTTTAAGAAATATTCTAGCTATGGATATACGCTGCTGCTGTCCGCCGGAAAGTTTAACTCCTCTTTCGCCAATATATGTGTCGTATCTATTGGGAAGGGACATTATAAAGTCATGAATGCTTGCTTTTTTAGCAGCTTCTACTACTTCTTCATCCCTAGCATCTATGTTTCCGTATTTAATATTTTCTTTAATAGTACCTGTAAATAAGAAGACGCTTTGCTGAACTAAGCCGATATTTTTCCTTAAGGATTTTACAGAAGCATCTTTGATATCTATTCCATCAATTGTTATTTTTCCTTTTGTTACGTCGTAAAACCTGGGGATTAGGTGACATAAGGTTGTTTTACCTCCACCGGAAGGTCCAACTATAGCCATTGTAGTTCCAGCTTTGATGTCAATATCAATATTTTGTAGAACCTTAGACTCATTATCATCGTCATAGGAAAATTCAACATTTTCTATTCTGATACTACCTTTAATATTTTTAAGTGTAATAGGTTTTTTGATGTCCTTAATTTTAGGTGGAATATCCAATATTTCTAAAAATCTTTCAAATCCAGACATACCATCTTGAAATTGTTGGGTAAAGTTAGTTAATCTTTTTATAGGTTCCATAAAGAAATTTATATATAAAATAAATGCAACTAAGTCACCGTAGCTAATATTTCCAATATATACAAAATACCCTCCTAGAGCAATAGTTAAAAGATTTAAAAAATTAGTTGAAAAATTAATTCCTGTGTGGAATTCGGCCATTGTTTTGTAAGCATCCTGTTTTGAATTTCTAAAGTGTATATTACCTTCATCAAATTTTTCAAGCTCGTGTTCTTCATTTGTAAAAGATTTTGCAACTCTAACTCCAGATATACTATTTTCAATATTAGAATTAACATCCGCAATTTTTTTCCTAACTTGCCTGAAATTCCCTCTCATCTTTATACCTTTTACTATAGAAAACCAAAGCATAAAAGGGAGAAATGCAAATATTATGAGTGTTAATTTTACTTCAACAGTTAATAAGATAATAAAGGAACCAATAAACATTATTATAGATAGAAATAAATCTTCTGGTCCGTGGTGGGCCAACTCTGCAATAAGGTTAAGGTCGTTTACAAGTCTTGACATAAGTTTGCCTGTCCGTCTATTATCAAAGAAACTTACATCCATTACTTGAAAATGCTCAAAAAGTTTTTTTCGCATATCATATTCCATACGTACTCCAAGTACGTGACCCCAGTAGTTTACAATATAGTAAAAAACTCCTTTAAGAATATATAAAACAAACATAACTAATGAAGCTATAATTAATGCTCTTAAATTTCTATCTGGAATATAATTATTTAATAAAGTTCGAGAAAATATTGGGAATATTAGATTTAATGTAGCTATGCCTAGTGCACAAGCCATATCTAATAAAAATAAGCTTTTATGTGGTTTATAGTATTGAATAAAACTTTTAACTAAATTCATAGTAACCCCTTCATTGAACAAAGATAGCAAGGATTGACCTTGCTATCTTTATATTTTTAATTTTTCGTCTTTACTTATCTGAACGATTTTTTTCGTGAATAATTTTAAGGCCGCGCATGGTAAGTAACATGTCGTAATAGTCTATGTATTTGGTTTCGCCGTATACTATATTAGCCAAACCTCCTGTTGCTACAACCTTTACTAAGTCCTTATTTAATTCTTTTTTTATTTCCTTTACTATATATTCTACCTGTCCTATATATCCGTATACAAGTCCTGCTTGCATACTAGTAATTGTATTTCTTGCTAGTATACTTTTGGGTTTTTCGATTTCAATATTTGGAAGTTGTGCAGCTTTACTCCAAAGAGCATCAGCACTAATTTGGATACCAGGGGAAGTTATAGCTGCAATAAATTCGCCTTTTTCGTTAACTACATCGTATGTGGTTGCAGTACCGAAATCGATAACTATCACTGGACCACCATAAATTTCATAAGCTGCAACAGCATCTACTATACGATCGGCACCTACTTCTTTAGGGTTTTCTGCCTTAATAGCTAATCCAGTTTTACTACCTGGTCCAACAATAATAGGTTTTAAGCACAGATATTTTTCTACAGCTCTTCTCAATGAATACATTATATTTGGAACTACTGAAGATATTATAACGCTTTTTAATTTGTCTGTATCGATATCTTTTTCTTTCAGTAGTTGTTTTATAAAAAGACCGTATTCATCGGAAGTTTTTTTATTGTTTGTTATCATTCTCCAAGGACCGTGGAATTCATTTCCATTCCATACTCCTAAATTGATATTAGAATTACCTACATCAATTGCTAAAAACATTTTGTTCTCCTTATTTTTTAGATATTCTTCTGTAAGCTATTACAGCTGGTAGTGTTAATATAGCTGCAGCTACTGCTTCAATTATAGCGTTTGTCGTTATGACAGTAATAAGAAATGCTCTAAAACCAACATTAAATTCTTCTAATATTCTTTGGGCATATACTATATACAGCATTGTCATAACCAAAGCAGTGTTAGTTATTGCACCAAAAGCTCCACCTAATACAATTGCAAATTTATCACCGGTTTTATTTTTAGTTAAACCTTTTACAAGTTTGTAAACTAAAAATGGTGTAATACCTACAAAAATCCTTGGTAAAATTGAAATTAAAGGATTTATAAATAATACATCAAATGGATTAAGGGGTGCTAAAATTGCTCTTAGCATGGTTGTTGCTCCTGCTAAAAAACCCATTAGGGCGCCTTCTTTTGGTCCCATTACTATGGAAGTTATAATGGTGGGTATAAAAATTAGCAAAGCCATAGTAGCAGATGCAGTTGGTATAGCAGTTACTGCAACAAAAACTATTGTTAAAGCTAGCATAACTCCTAAAAAAGTGAGTTTGCGTGTTTCTGAAAAAATACTATTCATTTTAATTTCCTCCTTGTTCTCGTTCTGTATTAGATACAAGACAAATCATTTATATTATAGCATATGGTTAATATTTTACAAGAAAATCTTAATCATATCTAAGATGTTAAAATTTTAGTAATTCTCTTTCGGATTTTGGTATATTCATCCTTATAGATATTTCTTTCTAGTTTATCATCTATAATATGCTCTACCTGACTTATTTTTACCGGATTGTCTTGAATTATATAAATTTGATCTGCTACCCTCAAAGCTTCATCGATATCGTGGGTTATGAAAATTACTGTACGCTTGTCTTGGGACCAAAGATTGAGAAATGATTTAATTATACTATTTTTAAGTTTAATATCTAACCCTTGAAAAGGCTCATCCATAAGTAGTAGACCTGCTGGATATGCAAAGGTTCTAGCAATAGATAATCTTTGTTTCATACCTCCACTAAGTTCTTCCGGTTTTTGATTAGCACAATTTTCTAAATTCACCATTTTTAAATAATAGTTTATTACTTTACTACGTTTTTTTTCAAGATATGTATTTTTTAATATAATTTCAATATTTTCATAAACACTTAGCCAAGGCATAAGTCTAGGTTCTTGAAACAGATATGATATATCTTTTTTATCTATACCTTCGATTTCTCCAGATTCAAAATCTGTAAGACCGGATATAATGTTGAAAAGAGTTGTCTTCCCAACTCCTGAAGGTCCTAAGATGCAGGTAATACTATTAGGTTCTATATTCATATTAAAATCATTAAATATTCTTTTGTTTTCATAGTTTTTTTTCAACCTGTTTATTTTAATCATATTTTTAACCCTCTATTTCCTTAAATAATTTTTTAGTAAAAAATTCAAATAAATAGGATAAGATAATTATTATTACAGTCCAAGCCAGCAGGTTAGATACTTGTAAAAAATTCTTTGAATCAATTAACATTGCTCCTATACCGTATTTTGGGAAGCTTAAGGCCTCTGCTGCTGCGACTACTTTCCAACCTATACCTAATGCTGTCGAAAACCCAGCGGATAAATAGGGCAGAGAAGATTTAAAATAAACTTTTTTAAAAATTTCTAGTCTTTTAACATTATATAATTTGCACATTTCAAGAAGTTTTGGGTCTGTATTTTTAATACCTTCTAACATATTAGAAAAAATAATTGGAAAACACATTAATACTCCTGTAAAAATAGGAACATTAGATGTTTTAAACCAAATTATAGCGATCATAATTATGGATATAATTGGAGTGGATCTTACAATTATTATTAAAGGTTCAAATATTTCGTATACCTTCTTATTTATACCACAAAAATATCCTAAAGAAACACCTAATAGAGCAGATATAATAAAACTAATTAAAACTCTAAGAGTAGTTGAAGCTATAATTATATAAAAATCAAAGCTTAAAACTAGAGAAACTATAGAGGTTGTTACAGATATAGGGGATGGAAAGTATATATCCTCATTTATAATCCAGTAAGCAACCTGCCATAGAATTAACCATAAAAGGATTCCTACTATTCTGTTTTGATTATTTTTTATAGTAGAAATTTTCATCCGGCATGCTTCCTCCTATAGAAGCTGGGTTAGATCCGTGTAGAATCTCTAAAAATCCATTTACTTTATCTTTTGCTTCCTCAGCATCTTGATAAACTATACTGCAATTTGGAATTGCTTTTTCAGCTAATTTTGCATTTGGTAGAACTCCATTTTTCTCAACTAGTTTTCCAGCTTCTTCATGATTATTATTTACCCAATTTACAGAACCTTCATACTCTTCTAAGAATTCTTTTATAAATTCAGGATTGTTTTCTGCAAATTCTGAATTTACTATCAAACCACCCATTGCTAAAATACTTTCTCCATTGGTAGCTTTTTCCCATTCTTCATTTAAATCAATCAATATTTTTACATTAGGATTATTCATCATAACTTGTGTAACAAATGGCTGTGGTAAAACTGCTATCTTAGTATCTTCGGCAATTACTTGTTGAGCTAAACTTGAATGATCTAACATATACTCAGTAGAAGTCTTATCAGTCATAGAGTTTTGTTCTAAAAGATAATTAAAGGCGAATTCTGGAGTTGCACCTTTACCACTTATAGAAACTTCCATACCTTCTAAGTCTTCAATAGAGGATACTTCTTCAGTACCTACTACATATATTACTCCCAAGGTATTTAGAGCCAAAAACTTAACTTCACCTTTGCTTTTGTTGTAAAGTATTGAAGCTAAATTTGTAGGAACGGCAGCAATATCGATTTCGCCATTTATAATTTTTCCTACTAAATTATTTGGAGCACCTTCAATTAAGTACTCTACATTGTAACTTTCATTATTTAAAGCCTTTTCGTCGATCAATCTAATCATACCTATTGATGTAGGACCTTTAAGTCCTGCAATAGTAACGTCAACACTTTCAACTGGTTTTTCTGGCTCTTCTTCATCTTGAGATGATTCGGTCTCAGATGGATCCGATGGTTCTATCGGTTCTGATACTTCCGGTGAACAAGCAGATAATAATGTAAAAATCATAATAAATAAAGCTAGTAATAAAGATAATTTTTTATTTCTCATTGTGATTCCTCCTGTTTTTTTGTATTTTAGTTAATGCACTTTTAACATTTATACCCTTTATTTTTCCTAATTTACCTGTAAGGCTTCCTATATCATCGTTAGTTCCATCTACTACAAGAGATATAACTGATACACCCTTTTCTTTGTAGGGAATACCCAATCTACCTACAATTATATCACTATAGTTTGATATTATATTATTGACATTACTTATGTTGTCTAAATTTTCAATAACTATACCTACGACTCCGATTCTTTTCACTTTATCACCCCATTAAAAAACTGCTCTTTAGGAGCAGTAGAATTCAAAATAATATCATACTAAAATATATACTTTAGTAATTGATAAAATTATGTACTCCTTGCTCTCAGGAAACCCCTTTAGCTCAGATAATTGTTAAAGAATTAACATTATATTTAAAATATAACACACTTTAATATTTAATTCAATATATAAGAATAAAAAATGTATAAAATAATTCATTTTATAAGAAAAATAGTGTTAAACATATAACATATTTATCAATCTTTTAATTGGATTATAAGAGAGATATATGCTAAAATTTAACTGTAAACAAAGAAATAAAGGAACTTGACGGGAGATTTTATGAAATTCGAAACATATCTTAAAAATAATACAGATTTCAACATAAACCAGGAACAATTAAAAGCGATAAATCATAAAGAAGGGAGTGGGTTAGTCTTAGCAACAGCAGGCTCAGGAAAGACAACAGTAATAATTTCGAGAGTAGGAAAATTAATTTTTGAAGATAATAATGCTAAAATACTTACCATAACTTTTTCTAAAATGGCAGCACTAGGAATGGAAAAAAGATTTATAAATACTTTTGGAAGTAAGTACTTGAAAAACGCAAAGTTTTCCACAATACATTCTTTTGCATATAGGTTGGTAATTAACTATTTTTGTAAAAAAGGAATGAGAGTGGAGCTCCTTAAAGATAAGTTTAGAATAATAAATGAAATAGTAAAAGATGTATATAATAAAGAAAGATATCAAAACACCAATAAGGAAGAAATTGAAAATATATCGAATAAGATTTCTTACTTTAAAAATATGCTTTATGATCCTAAAGAGTATAAAACTTATAATATCAATATAAGACAATTTGATGATATATTTGAAAAATACGAAAAATATAAAAGGAAAAATAATTTAATAGACTTTGATGATATACTAATATATTCTTATAAAATACTTAGAAATAGTAAAGTGCAGAGAGATAGACTTAAAAACAAATACAGCTATATACAGGTAGATGAGGTACAAGATACCTCTAAGATACAGCATTACATTATAAAGATGATATCAAAAGACAATATTTTTATGGTTGGTGACGATGATCAATCCATATATTCTTTTAGAGGCAGCTATCCTGAATTTTTGCTAAATTTTCAAGACGATTTTCCCCAGGGTAAAATTTACTATTTAAGTAAAAACTACCGTTCAGACAAAAATATAGTAAAAGCATCTTCGAAATTTATTAAAAGAAATAAAGAAAGATACGACAAAAAGATAATTTCAAATAAAAAAGAGAACAGCACTATAAAGATATTAAAAATAGATAATAAAAAAGAATCTATTGAATACATAAAGGATAAATTGTTGGGGGAAGAAAGTACAGGTATACTCTATAGATACAATATATCGGCTATACTTCCAGCAAATTTACTTCTAAAAGAAAATATAGATTTTTATATAAAAGATTCTGTGAATAATTTTTTTAATAATAATATCCTAAAGGACATAATAGCTTTTTTTAGATTAAGCAGAGATGGAAATGATAAAGAATCTTTTAAGAGGATTTATTATAAATGTAATTCCTACTTCAATAAAAATATGGTTCAGTTTATTGTAAATGGAGAGGGAAGTGTAAACCAAAGACTTGATATGTACTTTGATACGGATAAGAGGCTTGAAGATAATATAGGAAGATTTAAAGAAAACATGCTTGTGCTTTCAAAACTTGACATAAAAGAAGGTATAGAATTTCTATTAACAGAAATGGATTATTTAGACTATCTCTATAGATTAGAAGATAATGGAATAATAAGGTATTCAAATGCTAAGGTTGTTTTAGATATATTAAAAGAACTTGGGATAGGTATAAATAGTATTCAAGAATTTGAAAGTAAATTATCTGAATTAAATAATAGACTTGAGTTATCAAGCAACAGAGATGCCAATGTAGTTTTATCTTCTATACATAGTGCAAAAGGTTTGGAGTATGATAGCGTATTTATAATAGATAACAACCACGGTGAATTTCCATCAGAAAATAGAGAAGAAATCGATTTTGAAAAAACCCTAGAAGAGGAAAGAAGAATTTTTTATGTAGGAATGACTAGAGCTAGAAATAATTTACATGTTTTATCAAGTGGTAAAGAATCCTTGTTTTTCAACGAATTAAAATATATATTAAATAACAAAGGAGAGGACTAAAATGTACATATATGATCTTCAAAATGGATCGGATATTAGAGGAGTAGCTTTAAAAGATAATAAAAGCAAGAAAAATGTAAATTTAACTCCAGAAATAGCAGCTAATATAGCAGCTGCCTTTGCTGAATTCTTAATGGAAAAAACTAATAAAGATAAACTAAGAATAGCAATAGGTAGAGATAGTAGGATAACAGGTAAACCTATTTTAGAATACTCAGCAATTCATATCAAAGCCCTGGGCCACGAAGCATTTGACTGTGGTATAGCATCAACTCCTTCTATGTTTATGACAACACAAGACGAAAAAATGAAAGCCGACGGTGGTATTATGGTTACTGCTAGCCACCTGCCTTATGAAAGAAACGGAATGAAATTTTTTACAAAAGAAGGAAGTCTAAGCCAAAAGGATATTAGAAAGGTACTTGAAATAACGGATAAAAATTTCAATCACAATATAGACTTTTACCCAGTTAACATAATGAGAGTAAATTATATTAAAAGATATTCTGATATGCTGATAGATATAATAAGAGAAGCTACAAAAGAAATAAAGCCACTATCTGGATCCAAAATAATTGTAGATGCAGGAAATGGTGCAGGAGGATTTTTCCCCATAAATGTACTTGAACCTTTAGGGGCAGATATCAGCGGTAGTTTGTATCTTGAGCCTGACGGATTTTTTCCAAACCATGAACCAAATCCAGAAAATACATCAGCTGTAAAGGATTTACAAAAAGCAGTACTTAAAAAAAATGCGGACCTAGGAATAATATTCGATACAGATGTTGATAGAGCAGCTGTAGTTGATAGTGAAGGAAATATAATCAATAGAAATAGGTTGATTGCCTTAATCTCAAAAATAATACTAAAAGAACATCCGAATACTTACATAGTGACTGACTCTATAACCTCTAATGGGTTGAAAGACTTTATTGAGAAGAGTGGAGGAATACATCATAGGTTTAAAAGAGGGTATAAAAATGTAATAGAAGAATCAAAAAAACTTAATATAGAAGGTAAAGAATCTTGGTTGGCAATTGAAACAAGCGGTCATTGTGCTTTCAAAGAAAATTATTTTTTAGATGACGGAGCATATTTAATTATTAAAATATTAATAGAATTTTCAAGACTTAAAAAAGAAGGAAAAAATATACAAGATTTAATTGCCGAATATAAAGATCCTCTTGAACAAAAGGAATTAAGATTTAAAATACTTGAAGAAGACTTCAAAAACTACGGCCAAGAGGTTATAAAAGACTTAGAAAACTACCTAGGTCAAAAAGAAGATTGGGAAAAGGTAGAACCAAATTACGAAGGTATTAGAATCAATTGTAAAAATTCTTATGAAAAAGGATGGTTTCTGTTAAGACTATCTCTTCACGATCCAAAAATTGTTGTAAATATAGAATCCGATATTAAAAATGGAGCAGAAAAAATCGAGAGAAAACTACTAAGCTTTTTACATAACTTTAAAGGTCTTGATTTATGATAAGAATAAGCAATATAAGAATAGATATATCTTCAAAAAATAAAGAAAAGATTATTGAAAAGGAGATATTAAAAAAATTAAAAATTAAAGACAGTGATTTAATAAGTTGGAAAATTAACAAAAAATCTATAGATGCAAGAAGAAAAAACAGAATTATATACCAATACTCTGTAGCTGTAGAAGTAAAAGATGAAGTTAGTGTTCTTGAAAAATCAAAAAAGGGAAAAGTATCTAAAATTTCTGAAAAAGAATACAAAATAAACATTAGAGATATAAGTATGAAGGATAAATCTCCAATTATAATAGGAGCAGGACCGGCAGGTTTATTTTGTGCTTTAATACTAGCTGAATATAATTTAAAACCAATAATAATCGAACAGGGTAAAAAAGTAGAAGAAAGAGTTAAAGATATAGATGAATTTTGGAAAACTGGAGATTTAAATACTAAATCTAATGTACAGTTTGGGGAGGGTGGAGCAGGAACATTTTCTGATGGTAAGCTAACTACTTTAGTGAGGGATAGAGAAAACAGAAGCTTAAAAGTACTTGAAGAATTTGTGAATGCTGGAGCACCTGAAGAAATTAACTATATAAAGAACCCTCATCTAGGGACAGATAACTTAAGAAAAATTGTAATTAATATAAGGAAAAAAATAGAAGGATTAGGGGGAAAATTCTATTTTCAAGAAACTTTTAAAGATATAATATTAGAGGATAACAGTATAAAAAAAGTTGTAACAGATAAAAGAGAAATAGAAACAAATCATATAGTTGTTGCTATAGGACACAGTAGTAGAAAAACTTTTTTTATGCTGGATAGATATTTAAATATGACTCCTAAGGCTTTTTCGATAGGTTTAAGAATAGAGCATCTTAGAAAAGATATAGACTTTAACCAATACGGTAAAATGCATGATATATTACCCTCAGCTGAATATAAACTCGTTCATCACGGCAAGGATAGGAGTACTTATACTTTTTGTATGTGTCCTGGAGGATACGTAATAGGAGCATCATCAGAAGAAAAAAAAGTTGTTACAAATGGTATGAGTAATTTTAAAAGAAATGCAGAAAACTCCAATAGTGCTATTTTAGTCAATATAACACCTGAAGATTATTATGTAGATAGTCCTCTTGATGGAGTAAAGTTTCAAGAAAAATGGGAGGAAAAAGCCTTTGACCTTGGCGGTGGAGACTATAAAGCTCCTATACAGCTTTTTGGAGATTTGGAAAGAGGAACCATTAGTAAAGAATTGGGAAAAGTGAAGCCTTCCTTCCAACCGGGTTATAAATTTGCGAATCTAAGAGAATGTTTGCCGGATTATGTAATTAACAACATTATAGAAGGAATTAATTATTTTGGCAGCAAAATAAAGACATTTAACAGTTATGATGCTGTATTGACAGGAGTGGAAACTAGAAGTTCTTCTCCTCTAAGAATAGATAGAGATGATAGTCTTCAAACCAGCATTAAAGGAATTTACCCTTGCGGAGAAGGAGCAGGATATGCTGGTGGAATTATGTCATCAGCTATGGATGGAATAAAGGTAGCAGAAAAAATACTTATGGATTGACGGAGGAAAAATGAGTGAAATAATTTTAGTTACAGGTGGTGCAAGAAGCGGCAAAAGTAGGTTTGCTGAAAGATTGTGTAAGTCTAAAGGAGATAAAATACTCTATATTGCTACTTCAATACCCTTTGACGAAGAAATGGAAGATAGAATTAAAAAACACAAAAAAGATAGACCGGACAACTGGCTATTGATAGAAAAATATAAGAACTTTAAAGAATTAGAATTATCTAAAAAATTCAAAAGTGCAGACATAATATTGCTGGATTGTATTACCGTAATGATATCCAATATATATGTGGAGGAACAACTAGATGACAAGACAGAAATAAAAAAATATGAAGAAATTGAAAGAAAAATCTTAGAAGACATAAATGACTTAACCAAGCTAGTACATAAACAGAACAAAGAAATCGTACTAGTATCCAATGAAATAGGCATGGGAATAGTACCAATCAATAGGTTTACAAGGATGTATAGGGATACAGCAGGAAGAGTTAATCAGTTTGTTTCCCATAAAGCTGACAAAGTCTATCTAACTGTATCTGGAATAGGAATAGATATAAAAAAACTTGAAGAAAAATTTGACGCGAGGTAAATATGAAGGAAAAAAACTACAGAGATGTATCAGTGATAAATTTAGAAAATAATTTTAAAATTTTTGTAGCTTGTGATTCTAGTGGAGGTATTGGATTAAAAGAAATGGATGAATTAAAAGTTCCTCCTGAAATAACGGGCTATTATACAGTAAATGTTATTACTTGCGAATTAGAAGCACTGGGAGTACATCCCAGCTTAATTATAAACAACGTATGTGCTGAGATGAATGATACAGCCAAGAGAATAATCCAGGGAATAAATAGATATCTCAGTGAATATTATCCAGAAGAAGAGATAAGTTTAACAGGCAGCACAGAAGAAAATTTTAAGACTTACCAAACAGCACTTGGGATGGTAGCAATAGGATATAAAAAAACACAAGATTTTGCATTTTTTAATACTAAATCACAAAACGAACTTATTTTAGTGGGTAGGCCTAATCTAGGAAAAGAAGTACTCAAAAATGAAGATGAGAACATTAATGCAGCTACTGTTAAGGTCCTTAGAACCATTAAAGGAGTAATAGATATAGTTCCTATAGGATCAAAAGGAATAAACTATGAAGCGGAAAATATAGGAAATTTTAGAAATCTAAATTTAAAATACTATGAAAATGAAGTAGATTTATACAAATCTTCAGGACCTTCAACCTGTTGTATAGCTTCAATAGATAAAGATATAGTTGATTTAAAAGAAATTAAAAAATTACTAAATAAACCTGTTGAAACAATAGGGATATATGAATAGGAGGAACCTATGAAAAATATTTTGTTTAACAGTTTCAAAAGCATATTGTTAATGACAACTTTTTTTACAAGAATTCCTGTTAAAATACAGTCAGAATTTAATGATAGTGATTATAAACTAGGAATATTATTTTTGCCTGTAATTGGAATAATAGTAGGGATTGGTCTTGGGGTATTAAAACTCTTTTCTCTGATATCTTCAACTTATGTAGTAGGATTAATTTTGACTCTTTTTTACTTATGGATATCAGGAGGTATTCATCTAGACGGTTTAGGAGATACACTAGATGGATTGTTTAGCGGCAGGGAGAAAGAACGACAGCTTGAAATAATGAAGGACAGCAGACTAGGAACTTTCGGTGCTTTAGGTCTTATATTTGTTGTTATAGCTTATGTGATTCTTTTAGGAGAAGGAAGCTTAGCCAGTGTGTTATTAATGCCTATAGTAGGAAAATCTTCTACAATGCTTTCAGCATATATGAGTACTTATGCTAGAGGAGAAGAGGGATTAGGTTATAAATTTGTGACCTTATCAGATAAAAGTGTAAGAAATTCTGCTTTTGGATTTTCTTTTGTATTATGCATTATATTGAATTATATGTTTTTAATACCTATGGTATTAACTTTTGCAGCAGTAGGTATAATAACTAAAAGTATATCAAAAAAAATTGGTGGAACCACTGGAGACACACTAGGTTTTGTTAATGAATTTTCTCAAATTCTATTTTTGATAATAGCTAATTTTATAGTATAGAAAGGTAGACTAATGGAAGAAAGAGGTTATGTTCAGGTTTATACAGGAAACGGAAAAGGTAAAACAACAGCAGCTTTTGGCTTGGCTGTAAGAGCTCTATGCGCTGGTAAGAGAGTTTATATAGGCCAATTTGTAAAAGATATGAAGTATAGTGAAACTAAATTAACGGAACACTTTGAGAATATTTCTATAGAACAACTAGGAAGAGGTTGCTTTGTTTTTGAAGACCCAAAAAAAGAAGATATTGATGCAGCAGTCGAAGGTTTAAAAAAAATCGAAAAAATTCTTTCTCAAGGAGATTTTGACGTAGTGATATTAGACGAGGTAACTATTGCTATTTATTTCAAATTATTTTCTACATTTGATTTAATAAATACTCTAAAAAAAAGACAAAAAAATATAGAAGTAGTTATAACCGGGAGATATGCAGAAAAAGCTGTAGTAGAATATGCTGACTTAGTTACTGAAATGAAAGAAATTAAACACTACTACAGCGAAAAAGGAGTTCTTTCCAGAAAGGGGATAGATAAATAAATTAATTTAATATGTTTTGGGCAAATTTTTTTGCTTTTTCTTCAATATTATAAACCTTTAATATATCCTTTGGATAATTTGCTGTTTCCATTAAAGCAAATTCTTTTGGTAGCTTAAAGGTTTTGTTAATATTCAATCCGCTAATTAGTTGTTTAGCTAAGATATCACTACCAGAATGTCCTGAAACTATAACTGCAAACAGGGACTTGTCGTAGAAGGGAGTTTTTCTATATAAAGCAGTCAATCTGTTTATTGCAGCACTAACATTGGCAGTAATAGAATCATTATAGTTAGGACATAGTAAGACAAGATAATCAGTTTCCAATATAGAGGGGTAAATTTCTTCTACCATAATCCCTCCGTAATAGCAGTTGTTTTGGAGACCATAGTGAGTGCAGGTTTTAAAAGAGCACCCTTTACAATCGATTATTTGTTCCTTACCTATATGGATTTCTTTTATATTTGTATTTCCTAAATTTTCTTTTACTAAATTCCAAAGCATATAAGTGTTTGATATTTCTGAATTACTTGAATGTAGTACTAATATCTTAGGATGCTTTATTTTCTTTATATCGTATTTAAGTACTCTTTTAGAGAGTTCTTCACAGTTTTTCATACAGGCTTTTTCTAAGCTTATATCAAAAAATTTTTCATAGTTAATAAAATTTTTTAATTCACCTGTAGCTTCTGTTATAGGATTACCTGAAAAAGAGCACCCCATCATATTGCAGGAAAATATAAGGTCTCGTGCTTGACTTCGAGTGTATAACTCATTGTTGCTATGGATTAGTATACCTGCAACAGAATTTTCCAAAGGCCTATTTTTTTCTTGTCTCATCTTACGTATAAGTCTATATAATTCAATGTTTATACCTGAATCTTCAAGTTCTACTGCAAATAAAATTCTTTTGTTTCGATAATCTATATTTTGATAATCTTGGTAGTATTCTTTGAAAAAACCTTCAGCATTTGCTGATTTTATCATTTTTTTAAGGGTGTTTCCTGGTTTTTCAGGACAAACAAGTATATTTTCCATTATATGGTTTCCTTTAACATTTTGTATGTTTTTTCAATTTTTTTAAAAAGTTCATCTGGAAGATTTAGTTTTTCTATTTCAAGACCACTATCTAAGTTACGGTTGTTGGTTCCCATATATACTCCACCTATAAAATTAGCTGAATAATGCCATTTTTGTGATATAGTATTCAATATGGATATTGCACCGGAAGATAATGCAGGAGCAATATAAGGTTTGTATCCTAGTTCTCTAATTTCGATGTTTGCCTTTATAGTTTTCTCTGTTAAGTATTCCGAAAGGTCAGAATCATAATTATTTATGGAATTAGCAACTACTAATCCTTTTCCATGAGGACCAAAGACCCTACCTTCTTTATGATAACTTTTAGTATTTTGATTTTTTTCAGCGTAATATATAGCCCGAGCATTCATTACACCTAAACCGTAGCCTTTTATTTTTTCAGGAGAGATACCCTTCAGGTCGAATAGTCCGTCTTTATTTGTGTTACTTGAGATAAAAGCTTTTTTGCATAAAAGATCCACTGGGTCTGAAACAACAGCAAAAAAACCTTTGAAATTTTTACTTCTTGCTTGTTTTGCATATTCATCAATAATCTTTGAATTTTCTTCAAACTGTATCATTCTTACATCTTTAGCCTTAGTACCTAAAGAAGGAACACCTTTTGTTGCACAAAAAACAAACATATCGCAATTGAAAAGGTTATCATATTCAATGGCTTCAACCTTGGGTAGCTTGCCTTCTTCAAAGGGAAATACTACTTGATTTAGCTCTTTTTCCCATCTAAGGCTGTTATTTTCAGAAAGATCATACACTCCAATTTTTTCAATATGATCCTTTCCTAAAAGCTTTAATCCTAGAGCAAGAGTACTTCCTACGTCTCCTAAGGCTACCACGTTAATCTTCCATTTTTTAGGAAGTTTAAAGCCAATGTTCTCTTTCCAGTTATTTTTGTTCGTATTTATAAATTTAATTTTCCTGTCATTTATCTTTTTTATAATTTTTGAATCTATAGCTTCGGTGAATTTTTTTGTTCTTAATATATCTAAGGTTTCCTCTTCTAGGTTCATAAGTGTAGGACAAGAAATTGAAAAGGTATCCTTTGATTTTTTGGGATCCAATTTACCCAAATAATAAATGATATTATCATTAGAAAAACACTTTTGAAAAGATATTTTTTCCAAATCAAAATATTTATCCTTTGATATAAGATGGTTTTCTTTATATTTGTAGTAGTACATACTACTCCTCCTTGATAATTCTCTCCAACCTTAGCAGATGCTCGATGTCGTTTGTAATAAATGTAGAAGGCTTTAGATTAAATTTGTAGTCTAATTGTTTTCCCTTATCAGGATATCTTGGGGATATTATTACTTCTCCTAATCTGCTTAGGGTGAGATTTTTTTCGTATAACTCTTGGTATTCTTTTTCTAAGGTTTCCAGTATGTTTTTAGTGTTTTCCAAGCAAACCATAGAAAGATTAAATATTTTGTCTCTGTGGGTATCCTTTATAAAATGAGGGGCTACATAAGGTAGTATGAGATTAATCGAGCGTATTAGATTTAAATTTTTCCCATCACTTCGCATTATATGGTCTCCTCCTAAAAAAGGATACATAAGATTTTCGTTAAACCAGTTTCTTAGATTTGGTATAAAATAAGCGGAATCCACTTCACTGTTATTGATTTCCATAAGTTCTTTGCCTCGTCCAGATAGCAATCCTACGACTATTTTATCCACTGGTATACCTTCTTTTTTGAACAAAGGAGAGATTGCTTTAATTCTATAACCTTTATGTAGCAGATCATCAACTAAGACTACCGTTCTATCAAAGGATTTTATAGTTTTTATTTGATTTTCAAGGGTAGAGTAGTTAGGGTATTCCCCAACTTTAAACCCTCTTAAATCTGGATAAAACATCTTTTCAGTATGTAGAGATTTAGTTACTGTATTTGGTGCTACTTTTCCCTGCATAATATTACCAAAAGGCACACACATATAATCACCTAGATACCTTGGCTTTGTAGGTATAGTGGGTACGTTATTTATGTCGCATATTTTTCCTATTAATTTGTGATGAAGCATTTCATTGTCAAAGGATAAAACTAAAGATCTAGGATAAAGTTCTACTAAAGCTTTCTGAAGTTTTTTTCTTGCTTTTTTTATTTCATCTATTACTATTGGATTATTTCTAAAAGGTTCTTTTAAAAAACTAACCATGTTTAGCATTAAAGATATGGTTTTACTCATATCTACAGAGTATACATTTACATTTTCATCTCCAGAAGGAACCTGGGTGAATCCGTGTAATCCAAGAAGTTCAAATATTTTCTCAGACTTAATATTAGTTAGTATATTATGATAAACTGCATATGTTAAATTTTCCGATAATCCATGGGATAGGGTTTCTGTTATTATTATTTGTTCCAAGTTAGAATAGCTAACTTTTTTATTAAAGTAAAATCCATCGATTACCATAATTTTTCCTGCAGCATCTTCTCTTAAGTAACTGGTAACTTTAGTATTTTCAAACTCTGAGTAAAGCTGAGTAAGTTCTATGTAGTGAAATGCTGAAAAAGCAATTATTTGATCTTTATTAGCGTGGTCTCTTATTATTAAAAGTTTCATCTTTTTACTATTTAGTTTTTCACCAGTATTTTTGTATAAATCAGTATGGATAAATATATGGTGTCCAATCTCTTTTATTATATTTTCATTTAGGTTTTCTATAACTTCAATCTTCAAAGATTTAGCTTCGATTAGGGATTTATACTGAGGTTCTCTAAGATAAAGTCCGTAATCGTATATATACTGTTGGGCCAAGGGGTCTATCAGATTTGAAATATCCCTATTTTCATCTATATGTTCTCTAATTTGAGTTGAACTTATATCTTCTAATTGAAGGGGTAACTTAAGATTAATTACTTTTCCTTTTATTCTTTTTTCAGCTTCCTTTGCCTTTATTATATCTTCTTTCTTTGTTTCAGAATTAGCTCTTTTAAATATCACATGATTTAATGAATGTATAGAAGATTTTTTAGATCTGTTTTTGTATGCACTGGCATTTATTATTACATCGCTGCCTACTACGATATATAACTCTTTGTTTTTAAATACTTTTTTCAAGTAATCTAAATCACTGTTGTTTGCTATATTAACAGGAATATTATCTGGGAAAAGATAGACGTTGAGCTCATCTGCTACAGATAAATTAACTATATTTCTTCTAAACATTCTAGGTTGAGTTAATTTAGACCATGAGAAGGCATCTATAGTAAGATAAACATCAAATCCTAACTTTGTAATTTCTCTTACAATTTGTTTGTGACTTAATGAAAAAGGATCAAATGTACCTGGAAAAAAAGCAACTTTTTTTGACTCCTTATAATCCAGTTTATCTACAAAGAAATTGTAATCACTTATAAACCTGTATATATGATTTAATGATGCAGAATTATTAAAGAAAAATAAATCATCGGAAACTTTTTCAGCTAGAAGTGTGAGGAGTTTTTTTCCTACAAGCTGAAAAATATTTTTCTTTTCTTCTAAAGATAGTACCTTTGAAGCAAATATATTCTTTCCTATGTATAGAAAAGCTTCCTGTTTTACAGAAGAGTTGTAGTTTGATAATCCGCACATCAAAACTCCAAGCATTTTATGTAATCTATCGTTAAAAGTAGCTTCGTCTTCTTCAAATCTATCTTTATAGTCTGCATAATTTTCTATCATTACACTTATAGTGTTAAGTATTAGCGGTATAGTTCTTCCACTTTTTGTTTTTACATGATCGTTAAACTCATCTAAAAACTCATCTAATTCTGTAGGAGGTAAAAAAAGCATAAACTCTCCCAGATATTGAGGTATATATTTAGAGAATTCATAGCCTTCTATTTCTAGACCTCTTAGAAGCTCTACTGAAACATCATTTCTTTGGTCGTAAGATAATAGAGGTGCTAATTGTAAAAGAGCTGAACCAGCACTATTCCTAACAAATTCTACTGCACTTACCTTTACAAGATTACATAAATGAGTTGCTGTATGTAGTCTAGACATAGGAGATATATTTTCCATAAATTCTTTGATGAATTCTATATTAGTCGCTTTAATAATCCAGTGAACAGCTGCTTTAAGATTCATCAGGAATATTTCTGACAGATTTTCAGAGGTTTCTACGAGCATAGTTCTGTAGTAAGTAACCACACTATCTTCAAGATGTAGGTAGCAAGCAATTTTATATTTTAAGTGACATACTGATAAATTGTCGTGGTGGTTTGATTCTCTTATAAAATCTTTAAGAGGATATAAAGATTTGTTTTCGTAATCTACTAATTCGGCAATACGTAAAGCCGTATCTAAGCCTACTACTAAATTGTTGTAATCATCATTATGGCCGTTGCTGTTTTCTCTCATTATATCTACAATAAAGTCAATTATCATTTTAAGTTGTTCATCAGTTACATGTTCGTATGGTATTCTCCATAAAGAGTCCAGCAGGAAAAAAATATTTTCTTCTACCTTAAAATTCGACTTAATATTTTTTATGTATATTTCCAAATATCTATCCATGTGGTCTTTATCGCAATATTTAAAAAATTCACCTACCATGTTTTTCAAGCAGTATCCTATCCACTCTCTATGCTTTTCAATTATTTTGTGGTCTGGATTGATAATAATATCTAAATACCTATCCCAAAGTTCAAAACTATCAGTTTCAGGTTTTTCAAGCTCTTGATTTTCAGGAACCTCCTTACGGTATTCGTCATCGAAACCTGCTATTGTAGAGCCTATAAGTTCTGCTGCATGCTTCCTTATATCTCCTTCCTTGTGAACCAATAATTCGTACATAAAATTAAGAGTGAGCATTTTTTGCTTAGGTATTAGGTATGTATTGTACTCTGTAAATATATTTAAATAAGCTCTTATGTTTTTCCAGTCTTTTTCTGTTCTTGCGGCTTCAAGTATTAAACTTAAGGATTCGTCACTACTTAACTTATACATCAAGTCTATATTATGACTAATAGCCATATTTATAAAGTTATTTACTACTTCATAGTCGGACATTAGAGAAGAATCTTTTTCTTCTACTTTTTCATATTCTCCATCTAAAGAAACATTAACTCCTTTACCGGTCATAAAATTTTCAAAATCTTTTAATTTTTCATAAACCCTTCTATATCTTCTTTCTTTAGCTTCATCTACATTATCTAATTTATCTAAAATAACCTTGAATGATTCGTCTAGACCAAATATTTTCATTTCGTCTTTTTTCTTACTAGGATTATTTTTTACTCTAAAATCAGCATAAATTAGTACTAAGGATTCTAGAGGGAGGTTTTCAAGTTCTAAATCCCAGGTAGAATGATTTACAGCTATATGACCTATTTGAGGTATGTTAAATCTTTTAAACCATTGTTCTGTATAATAGTAATGCAAGTATGGAACCCTTGTAAGTTCAGCACCCTTGCAACCGTATTTACCTATATCATGTCCGGCTGATGCCCCTGAGACTCTTCCTAAATAAATAGGTACACCTGCTTTATCAAGTTGCTTACCTACGTGCATAGCTACGTGATGAACTCCGGCAATATGGTCTAGAGAATTGTATCCAGTTATTTCTTTATTTAATCTCATTAATTCATATACATAAAGCTTATCAAACAATTCTAAAAACCTTATATATTCATGTGGATTTTTAAGATTAGATATTTCTTTTTCGTTTAAGAATTGAAAATCCAAAAATTTATTAAAATCTCTATTTTCTTTTACATTAGTAAAAACTACCCTAAGTATTTTTAAATAAATCAATGCACCCTTTTCATATTTAGGATCTAATTTTAAACTCACTGCACTTGGGAAAGATAAATTAAGAACGTAATTATATGTATAATTAAGCCAGTCATCGTGGTTTTTATCTGAAACATTGTTCATAATATCGATACACAGGTTGAGAATATTCTGGCAGCTTATTTTATCCCTACTGACTAAAGTTGATAGTTTGGTGACAAAATGTTTGTTTAAAACCAAAGAATGTATTTTTTCTTGAGTTAAATTTACTTTTTTCAAAAAATCATCTTTCGTTAGACCGTTTAATATTTCTTTATGTAGTTCGTTAAGTGTTATTCTACTCATTTTTTCCTCCCCTAGGCAATATATATATCATTTTAACATTTATAAATTACACAGTAAAGAAGTAAAATATATGAAATGATATATCATATTTTGACTTATACAAAAAAGTCGTTTATAATATTATCATTATATAAGGAGGCAACTATGAACAATATACCTCAATACGTTAAAATAAAAAATTATATAAAAGAGAACATTAAACAGGGAAAAATAAATCCTGGAGGAAAAATTCCATCTGAGAAAGAGCTGGGGGATATTTTCAATGTAAGTAGAATTACTGCTACTACAGCAATAAGAGATCTAGTAAATGAAGGATTGGTATATAGGATCCAGGGGAAAGGTACCTTTGTTACAGAAAAAAATTTTGAAGATATAAGAAAACATAGATTTTATGGTTTTGAAAATGATAGTTCTCTCACAAAAGGACAGCATAAAACTTTGAGTAAAAGTAAAATAAAAGCCCATGGTGAGCTTTGTGAAAAAATGGATATATCAAAAGATGAAGAAGTTTTTGAAATCGTAAGGACAAAAATAATAAACGAAAAAGTAAATGCATTAGAATACGTATATCTTCCGGTGAAATACTATCTATCATTAGATATCGAAAAAAGCGAAATTAATCTTATTCACGATATGGTTGAGGAGTACTGTTTCTTAAAACAAAAAAGAGCTAAGATATATATAGAGCCTATTATATCAGGAAAAAGAGAAGAAGAATTGATGAAAATTAAAAGAAATAGTCCAGTGCTTCTCTGGGAAAAAATAACCTTTTCAGAAGAAGAGAAAATTGTAGAGTATTCAAAAAACATCATCAATAGTGATTTGTATAAATTTT
Organism: Eubacteriales bacterium; assembly: GCA_046482875.1. Lineage (GTDB taxonomy): Bacteria > Bacillota > Clostridia > Tissierellales > Dethiosulfatibacteraceae > UBA8670. The sequence continues at coordinate 30,114 of JAWOEG010000077.1, forward strand.
ATATGGATTTAGATTTAAATTAAAAAGGTCTATTCTATTGAGAGAATAGACCTTTTTTTTATATACTATATCCTTTTTCAAAAGCTTGAATATTTAAATCCACAAATTTTTCCGGTACAGTTTCTTTAATAACATTTTTCCAATTTATATCTTCTAGACCTAAATATTTAACTAAAGAACCTAAAAGAACAATATTCATGACTCTTGAATTGCCCAGTTTCTTAGCCATTTCAAAGGCGTTGTAAGACTTGAAATTTTTAACATTAGTTTTATATTCTTCTACAAGATTTTCAGGATATTCGGATAAATCCAAAGTAACTGTAAAAGGTTGTATTTGATGTTCGTTTAATATTAAAATCCCATCTTCCTTAAGATACTCTAGCCATCTTAAGGCTTCAGACCTTTCAAAAGATACTATAATATCTGCACCACCCTTTTCTACCAAAGGCGAATAAACTGCATCACCATATCTTATTTGAGTAGTTACACTTCCGCCTCTTTGAGACATACCGTGTATTTCAGCCATTTTAACATCAAAACCAGCTTCTAATAATCCTTGAGAAAGTATTTTGGAAGTAAGTATAGTACCTTGTCCTCCGACTCCTACTAATAAAATGTTTTTAGTCATTTTATTCACCTACCTTTTCTATCGCATCAAATGGACAAACTTGAAGACAAACAGTACATCCATTGCACTGGCTTTCATCAATAAACACTTTGTCGTCTTTTATTTGTAATGCAGGACAACCGGTTCTTAAGCAAGACTTACAGAATGTACATTTTTCTGGATCTACCTTACACTTCATATTTACTCTTTCTTTAATTACAGGTTTAAGTAGTGCACACTCTCTTTTTGCTATAATTACGAAAGGTTCTTCACTGTCGTATCCCATCTTAATAGCATTTTTAGTTGCCAAGAGATCGTAAGGATCAATAGTTACAATATTTTCTTCACTAATACCACAGGCAATACAGAGTTTTTCTATATCAATTTTGTTTGTAATTTCTCCACTAGCAGTAACACCGGTATTTGGATTTTCTTGGTGACCCGTCATAGCTGTAATGCTGTTATCTAGTATTATAGTTGTAACAGGTGTATTGTTGTAAGTCATATTAACTAAACCAGTTATTCCAGAGTGGAAAAATGTTGAGTCGCCAATTAAAGCAAAAGCTTTGTATTTCGTATCCTTGGCCATTTCATTTCCTCGCTGGAAACCTTGAGCAGCTGTTACCGATCCACCCATGCACACTGAAAAGTCCATAGCTTCAAGAGGTGGCAAATATCCTAATGTATAGCAACCAATATCTCCAGAGAAAAAGGCTTTATTTTTATATTTTTTAAGTTCTTGATACAAACCTCTATGAGGACATCCGGCACATAGTACAGGAGGTCTTGAAGGTGCCTCTAATTCACTAGTATGAGAAATTTCAGACTTGATACCTAGGAGTTTTTCCCTTATTAATTCTGGGCTGAATTCTCCACAAATAGGGAATAAATCTTTACCAATACAATCTATACCCCATGATTTAATTTGTGTTTCCATAAAAGGTTCATTTTCCTCGATTACGTATAATTTATCTACTTTTTGAGCAAAGTCTTTTATCATATCGTCTGGAAGAGGGTTAGAAAATCCAATTTTTAAATATGATGCCTTATCTCCTATAACTTCTTTTGCATATTCATATGAAATACCATTACATATGATTCCTATACTCTTATCACCCATTTCAATCCTATTTAAAGGACAGTTGTTGGAATATTTTCTTAGTTCTTCTAAGTTTTTTTCTATTTCAGGATGTCTTTTCCTGGAATGAGCTGGAACCATAATGTATTTTTTTTGGTTTTTTTCAAATTGTTTTACTTCAGGAACCACTCTATCTTTTAATTCTACTATAGTTTTAGAATGACAAATACGAGTTGTAACTCTAAAAAGCACTGTAGTATCATATTTTTCGCTTATATCATAAGCATACTTCATATAGTCGATACATTCTTGAGAATTTGAAGGCTCTATCAAAGCAACCTTAGCATGTTTAGCATAAAGTCTATTGTCTTGCTCATTTTGAGATGAGAACATATTAGGCTCATCAGCTGTGATTAAAACAAATCCACCGTTGGAACCATGGTAAGCATATGACATAAATGGATCTGCAGCTACATTAACTCCTACGTGTTTCATGGAAGCAAAGGATCTTACACCTCTTACTGCAGCACCAATAGCTACTTCAGCAGCTACTTTTTCATTTGGAGCCCATTCAGCATAAACATCTTCATATTGAGAAAAATTCTCCATTATCTCCGTACTCGGAGTGCCGGGATAAGAAGATGCTACAAGAACTCCTGCTTCATAAGCTCCTCTTGCGATGGCTTCATTACCAGTCATTAAAGTTTTCATTATATAACCTCCTAAATTAACATAATAGACATGTTGACATATCATTTATAATACAGTATATCTTAATTTAAAAATTCAGTCAAGATTTAGCTATATTTCTATTTAATATTATCATTTATTTGATATAATTATAATAAATATTTTAAAGTTGGTGAAATAAGTGAAAACATATTGTATATTAGGCGAAGGTAATGTTGGAATTACTTTAGGAGCTTTTTTAGCTAGTAAAGGTAATAAGGTAAAAATATATAAAGAAAATAAATTAAATAGAGAAAGAAAAGATTGGGAAGTGACTATTGAGGGAAGTTTTAACACAAAAGGAGAGATTTCTTTAATTACCAACAATATGTCTATAGCGATGAAAGATGCTGATTTAGTTTTCATAGCTGTTCCTGCTTTTTGTAGAAAGAAATACTTAGATAAGATGGTTTCAAATATTCATAAAAATATAAATATAGTTTTTTTTCCGGATAACTATGGAGTGTGGGAGCTGAAAAAAATGGTTTCAGGCACAAAAAAGGAGAAATTAATTAAAGCTGTTGGTTCTAGTTCCTTTTTATATCCCTGCAGAAAATTTAATGATAATCTTACTATTGTAAAAGGAACTAAAAGGGAAGTGTTTATTTCATCTTTAAATAAAAAATCTTTGAATCATATTTTCCCTTTACTAAAGGAGATTTGGGACACTTTAGAAATCAAGAAGAATTATTTAGAGATTCAGTTTTTAAATATGAATTCAGTTATTCATCCTGCAGTATTACTACTTAATTTAGGTAGAATAGAAAATCAGAAAGGAAAATTTGATTTTTATAATGAGGGTATTACAGAAAACATAGCTAAAATTATACATAAAATAGATTTGGAGAGAATAGAAGTAGGAAAGGCATTTGGAATAGAACTTAAAAATCTTGAAGAGGTTATGAAAACTACATATCTTTCGGAAGAATCCAATCTTCATAAATCCTTATCAAAGAGTTTAGTACATAAAGATGGCTTGGCACCTTCTAGTTTAGAGTCTAGATATATAAAGGAAGATATCCCTTATGGCTTAGCACCTATTTCAAATTTAGGAAAAATAAAAGGGGTTGGAACCCCTGTTATAGATACAATAATCAACTTATCTGACATCTTAATGGAAGAGAATTATCGTAGTTTTTTAGATTTAAAAAAATTATTACCCTATATTTGATTATTTTCTTTTAATATATCCACCTCTTACAACTTTGACTTCATTTACTGTTATCAAAGCATTTTCTAATTGAGAATGAATTAAGTTAACAGCTTCCGTAATTCTTTTTCTTTTCAAGTGAAGTATTAGAACTTCTTTTTCTTTTTCCTTGCCGTAACCTTTCATTACAGTAACACCAAAGTTATTGTCTCTTAGAAGTAGGGCTAATTCATTTCCTTCTTCTAAATTTGTTATTACCTGAATAGAAGAAAGTCCCATTGCCAACCTGTTTTCTAAAGAAACACCTATATAATTTCCTATTGCAAAAGCTGCACAATATATTACTACTTTTACAGGATCCTTGGTAATATCTACTAAAACAGTGCTAACAACTAAAATCCATATAACACATTCCACAAAGGCTATTAGTGCTGCTTTAACTTTTTGTCCCTTACTCACTAAGACTATTCTTAGTGTACCGATAGAGACTTCAAAAATCTTAGCACAAAAAATAACTAGATAAAGAACAATCTTAGGTTGTTCTAATATAAAATCCATAAAAACCTCCTATTACCCTAAAAATAATATCATATATACACAATACTACAAATTTGACAAAATATAAACATAATTAAGAATCTATAATTCTTAAGTTTACGAAAAAAAAGATAGCCATAAAAGACTATCTACGTTTATGAGTATTTTCAAACTAATCTCTAATTTTTTTCAACTTCTTCTACATCAGTTTTTTCTGATTCTTCATTATAAGATTCGTAAGCATTATCATCCTTCATTATCTCTGTTAAAGATGAAGCTAATCCTGCTATGCCTTGAATTTCAGATGGTATTATAATCTTCGTAGCTTTACCGTCTGCTGCTTTGATAAATGCTTCCATACTTTGAATTGAAAGAACTTCTTTGTTAGGTTTCGAAAGCCTAATCATTTCTATACCTTTGGCCTTAGCTTTTTGAACTTTTAGAATCGCTTCAGATTCACCTTCAGCTCTTCTAACAGAAGACTCTTTATAAGCTTCAGCTTCTAATATAACAGATTCTTTTTGCCCTTCAGCAACAAGAATAGCTGCTCTTTTTTTACCTTCAGCTCTTAATATAGATTCTCTTCTTTCTCTTTCAGCTTTCATCTGTTTTTCCATAGCATCTTGTATTTCTTCTGGTGGTGTAATATTTTTAACTTCAACTCGATTAACCTTTATACCCCATGGATCTGTTGCTTCATCTAAGATACTTCTCATTTTTGTATTGATAAGCTCTCTAGATGTCAAGGTTTCGTCTAATTCCAATTCACCAATTATATTTCTTAATGTAGTAGCAGTTAAATTTTCTATAGCGGAGATAGGTCTATCAACACCATAGGTAAAAGACTTTGGTTCAGTAATTTGAAAAAATACTACAGTGTCTATCTGCATAGTTACATTATCCTTGGTTATTACCGGTTGTGGTGGAAAATCTACAACCTGCTCTTTTAAAGACACCTTACTTTTTATAACGTCTATAAATGGTATTTTAACGTGTAAGCCGACATCCCAAGTAGCTTGATACCCACCTAGCCTTTCTATAACGAAAGCATTTGCTTGTGGTACGATTTTGATATTTAAAATTACTAAAATTATTATTAGTACTAAAAAGATTAAAAAACCCATTTAATTACCCTCCTCTAATTTTTTTACTATTAACTTTACACCTTCGATTTTTAATACCTTAACGATTGAATTTTCTTCTATAAATCGACTATCATCTGATCGTGCTGTCCATATTTGACCTTTTACCTTTACCTTGCCCTGAGAATTTATGTTATCAATTCTTTCAGTAACAAGGGCATCTTTACCTATGACTTCTTCTGCATTAGTTTTTACGCTACCTATTTTCAAATACTTTTTAACCAAAGGCCGGGTAAATATGAGAAGTAGTCCTGAAACAACTACGAAAACACCTATTTGAAGAGTCCAAGAAAAATTCAGGAATGTAACTAACCAAGCAAATAAAGCTCCAAAGGCAAACCATATTGTGGTAAGACTTAGAGTAGCTCCTTCTACTATAGCTAATATTACTGCTATTATTAACCATAAATAATTTTCAATCAACTATATCACCTCATTTTCTCCATTTAGTTTTTATTTGACAAAGTAGATTTCCGGTTTTGTCCTTAATATCGTGATTGCATATGATTTTATCTTCTTTATTTACTTTAGTTTCAACTATCACATCTTCACCGTATTTACCTTCTTTTCTATAAATTATAGAGATTTTTTCTAAAATCCAATCTATAACAATATTTTTAGGTACAGAATTTACAGCCCAAGACATATAGTTTGTATTATTTACGTGTAAATTATGATCAATATCTGTATACCTTATTGAAAAGGTATTTTTTAAATCAGGACTCTTAACAGTCTTAAGACCTTCAAAAACAGCCTTTTCTTCTTTAAGATTACCACTACAACCATATGCTTCCATTAATTCTAAAGGTATTTTTTGTAAGGACATATTTTTTTTATTAACTAAACTCCAAGCAGAATAAGCCTTAGATACCAATATGTTATTTTCATCATACACTTCGAATTTTCTATAGATATAGAATTTCCTAGTATACATAGCATATGTTTCAATCCTGATCCTTTCAGGATATTTAGGCATACGATATATTTCTATATCATATTTAATAAGTACCCATAATAAATCTTTGTTAGACATATATTTTTGTCCTAATTCCAGTTCGTCGGATTGTAGAGTTGCAATTTCTTGAAATAGTCCGATTAGATTTTTAGGAGTTATTCTATTTTTGTAATCTGTGTAAAAGGTTAAAATATCGTAAACCTTAACTGTTTTCATTCCTGCCATTAAGTCCTCCTGAAAAAAATTCTATTTCATTATATCAAAAAAATATATATTTGTGTGGAATTTAGCATAATTATATAAATAATTAATAATTTTGAAGTCGATAATTCTCATATATATACTATATTCTTAATTTAATATTTAACTATATATATAATTAATGTATAATGTATCTTAAGGATGTGGGTAGATGGAAACAATAGCGGGAACAGTTGAAGAAATTATATATAACAATACGAGCAATGGATATACAGTAGGTATAATAGAAACTAGTGAAGATGTGATTACCTTTACTGGGTTATTTTCTTCTATTAGCCTTGGAGAACAAATAGAAGTAGAAGGAAAATGGAAAAACCACCCTAGATACGGAAAGCAATTTGAAGTTAAAAAATATAAAATAATAATGCCGGATTCAATAGAGGGAATAAAAAAGTATCTTGCTTCTGGTTTGATAAAGGGTGTAGGCGATGCAACAGCAGCTAAAATTGTAGAAGAATTTGGTGAAGATACCTTTAATATTCTTCAATATAATCCTGAAGAGATAATGAAGATCGATGGAATTGGAGAAAAGAAGGCAGAAAAGATTGTAGATAGTTTTAAAGAACAACTTGAAATCAAAGAAATAATGCTTTATCTTCAAAAATACAATATTTCACCTTCTTACGGTATAAAAATATATAAAGAATATGGTTCAGAAACTATAGAAAAAGTAAAAGAGAATCCTTATAGACTTACCTCTGATGTTTATGGTATTGGATTTAAACTTGCTGATAAAATCGCCGAAAATATGGGTATAGATAAAAAATCAGAATACAGAATATCTGCTGGAGTGAGATATAGTCTTATTGAATCAGCCTCAGACGGACATACTTACCTGCCAAAAGACATTGTAGTAAAAAGAGCTGGAAAAACTTTAGATATAGATAAAAAGTATGTAGAAGCGGTTATTTCAAATATGGCTCTAAGAGGAGAAATCCATATGGAAAGTATAGATGATAGAGACTGTGTTTACTACATACCTTATTACTATGCAGAAGCAGGAACAGCTAATAAACTAGTAACCTTAATTACCCAAGAAAAAGAGACAGATGAAGATGTAAAAGACATAATAATAGGAATAGAAGAAAGATCCAAGAAATCACTAACAAACAAGCAAAAAAAAGCAATTGAAAAGTCCTTTAAAGAAAACGTGATAGTAATAACAGGTGGACCCGGTACCGGAAAAACTACAATTATAAAAGGTATAATTGATGGATTTGAGCTAATGGGAAAAAAGACAGCTCTATGTGCTCCCACAGGAAGAGCAGCAAAAAGAATTACAGAAACTACAGGTCGTGAAGCAAAGACCATACATCGTATGTTGGAATTTACTTATAGTGAAGACAAAAAAAATCTATATTTCAATAAGAATGAAGAATCTCCTTTAGAATATGATGTGATAATAGTAGATGAAATGTCTATGGTTGATATAATATTAATGAACAGTCTCTTAAAAGCAATTGAACCTAAAACCCACCTAATAATGGTGGGAGATGTAGATCAATTGCCATCTGTAGGTCCTGGATCAGTACTTAGAGATATAATAAAAAGCAACATAATACCAACGATAAAGTTGGATAAAATATTCAGACAATCTAAAGATAGTATGATAACTATTAATGCACATAAAATAAATGACGGAGAAATGCCAGAATTCAATAAAAAAAATGGTGATTTTTTCTTTATAGATTGTTTAAATAATGAAGAAATAAATAAAACTATAGTAGGATTAATGGAAAAAAGATTACCTGAACACTATAACCTCAAGTCAATAGAAGACATACAGATTCTTACCCCTATGAAAAAAAGCATAAATGGTACAATCCAGCTGAACAAAACGCTCCAAAGCAAACTTAATCCTCTTTGCAAAGGAAAAGAAGAGCTTAAAATCAACAAAACTCTATACAGAACTGGGGATAAAATTATGCAGATTAAAAATAATTATCAAATGGCTTGGAAAAAAACCGATAAAGATGGTTATGTAGAAAGTGGAGAAGGGGTTTTCAACGGTGATATTGGATACATAAGATATGTAAACAAAGTTGAACAAGAATTAGTTGTAGAATTTGACGATAATAAGGAAGTAACTTACACATACAATCAACTAGATGAATTAATCCATGCATATGCAGTTACAATTCATAAAAGTCAGGGAAGTGAATTTCCAGCTATTATAATTCCAATAACTTGGGCTCCGCCAATGCTTTTGACTAGAAATCTTATCTATACAGCAGTTACAAGAGCACAAAGCCTTTTGGTTTTAGTAGGTTATAAGAAATATATAAAAGAAATGATAGATAACAATAAGATAGATAGAAGATATTCAAATCTTAAAGAAAGATTAGACAAGGTAAAAGACTTCTTAGTATAGGGGGATAAATTGTGTAAAATTATAAAGAACACATTAGACGAATTTATAGAATTAATATTTCCAGAAAATAATACCTGTTCTATATGCGGCTACTGGGATGAAGAAATAGGTAAAAAGTATATATGCAGAGAGTGTTTACTAAAATTAAAAAGCCTTCAAGGGCATAAATGTAAAATATGTTCAAAACCTTTAATTTCTTCTGGTGATATATGTATGGAATGCATAGAAACCCCAAAATTTTTCAAGAAAGTTTATTCTCCCTACAAATACGAAGGATTATTAAGAGATGTAATAAAAGATTTTAAATATAATAACAAGCCTTACTATTATAAAATGCTCGGGGAATTATTGTATCAGCACATCAAAGATGAAAAAATAGATTTTGATATAATAACCTATGTACCCCTTCACAAAAATAAAAAAAGAAGAAGAGGATATAATCAATCTCAATTGATTGCAAAGTATATTGGGAATAGAATGAATGTATCCTCGAAAAAATTAATTAAAAGACTTGTAGATACAAAACCTCAAAACCAACTAAATAGAGAAGACAGAAAAAATAATCTCAAGAATACTTTTTCATCAGAAAAAAAAATAAAAAATAAAAACATTCTACTTGTTGATGATGTATACACAACAGGGACAACATTGAACGCATGTTCGGAAGCCCTCTTAAAGGTTGATGCTAAAAATATTTACGCCTTGACCTTAGCAAGATAAAATAAACACTAACAACTTGTGGATAAAAATCATCTACTTATCAACAGAAAACATATAATATTGGAGTTTATCAACAGAGTTGTTAACATAACCTACAATAATAAAAAAATAATTAATATTAAAAAATATGATTAGAAGTTCTGATAAATGGGTAAACAATTAATAAATAAAAACATGAAAGGGGAAGACAATATGAAAGTTGAAATTTATGGAAAAAATGTAAATGTGACAGACAGTTTAAGAGAGATGGTTGAAAGAAAATTAGGGAAGCTTGACAAATTTTTTTACAAAGATATTGACATTAAAGTTGTACTAAGTGTTGAAAAACTAAGACAGATAATAGAAATCACAATACCTTTTGGAGGAACCATAATTAGGGCAGAAGAAGTTACGGATGATATGTATCATTCAATAGACAAAGCGGTGGATGTGGTAGAAAGACAAATAAGAAAGTATAAATCTAAACTCCAAGACAAAAAACATACAAAAGAAACAATTAGGTTTGAGAATGTTGAACCCCTTGAAGAAGAAGAAGATGACATTAAAATTGTAAAAACTAAAAGATTTGCAATGAAACCTATGAATATTGAGGAAGCTGTACTCCAAATGGATTTATTAAGACATAATTTTTTCGTATTTTTAAATGCAGACACAGATGAAGTTAATGTAGTCTACAAAAGAAAAGATAAACAGGTAGGACTAATAGAACCTGAATTTTAAACAAAAGACAGTTAACTCTCCAGGAATACCTGGAGAGTTTTATTTTGAATAAGTGCCGGAAAATAGGCAATCTTCTTGATAAAAAGTTGGCAATATTGTATTATTATATATATGATAAATAAAAATCATTGATATTTCAATAAGTAAAACATTAAGGATATTGGCACGATTCATGCAATATAATTATATATAAAATTTAGGAGGTTAATTATGATTCATAAAAAAGGAAATCCATACGGTGTTCATAGGGTACTAGAACCAAAGGGAGTTTTACCTCAACCAGCAACTAAAATAAATAATTTAATGGAGATTTACGACAATGAGATACTTATAGATGTACAGACATTAAATATCGACTCTGCAAGCTTTACTCAAATTAAAAACCAAGCAAGAGATGATGAAGAAAAAATAAAAATCATAATGAAGAGTATAGTTGAAGAAAGAGGGAAACATCAAAATCCCGTAACAGGTTCTGGAGGAATGCTGATAGGCACGGTAAAAGAAATAGGAAATTCACTTAGAGATAGAGATTTAAAGGTGGGAGATAAAATAGCTACACTAGTTTCTCTTTCTTTAACACCTCTACGAATTGATGAAATACTTGAAGTTAGAAAAAACATCGACCAAGTAGATATTAAAGGCCAGGCTATATTATTTGAAAGCGGAATATACTCAAAGCTACCTAAAGACTTGCCTGAAAACTTAGCTCTTTCAGTACTGGATGTAGCAGGTGCACCGGCTCAAACAGCTAAACTTGTAAAACCAGGAGATACAGTTATGGTTATAGGAGGAGCAGGAAAATCCGGAATGCTCTGTCTATATGAAGCTAAAAAAAGGGCAGGAATAACAGGAAAAGTTATATGTATGACCTACTGGAATACACCTGTTGATAAAATAAGAGAACTAGGACTTGCTGACGAGTTTATAGAAGGTGATGCGACAGATGCAGTTGGAGTTTATGAAAAAGTATTTGAAATAACTAATGGAGACCTTTGTGACAAGGTTATTAACTGCGTTAATATGCCAAACTGTGAAATGTCCAGTATATTATCATGTAAAGATAATGGAACGGTATATTTTTTCTCAATGGCGACTTCTTTTACAAAAGCAGCATTAGGAGCTGAAGGTGTAGGAAAAGACGTTAACATGATAATGGGAAATGGATATACTAAAGATCATGCAGCTATATCTCTTCAAATAATGAGAGATAGCAAAGAATTAAGAGAATTGTACCAGGATATTTATGCCTAAAAGGCAAATACGAAAGGAGATTTTAAAATGGAAAAACAGTACAAGTCAAAAATAAGACTAAGAATGAGTTCACAAGATGCTCATTATGGAGGAAATCTTGTTGATGGAGCTAAGATGTTAGCTTACTTTGGCGACGTTGCAACAGAACTTTTAATACAGTGCGATGGAGATGAAGGGCTATTTAGATCTTACGACAATGTAGACTTTTTAGCACCAGTTTATGCAGGAGATTATATTGAGGTAGAAGGCGAGATAACAAAAATAGGTAATTCATCGAGAAAGATGAAGTTTGTAGCTAAAAAGGTTATAGTGCCACGACCTGATATAAGTGATTCAGCTTGTGACGTATTAGACCAACCTATAGTAGTATGTGAAGGGACAGGTACTTGTATAGTTCCGAAAGACAAGCAGAGAAAATAGAATTCTTGAAAATACTATCCGAACAGGGTAGTATTTTTTTTATAAAATAATACTTCTATATTCTTGTAAAACCAAATGCTATAAAGTATAATGTTAATGATATTGGTCTCTTGGGAGGTAAAAGTGGTACTTGAAGGTTTAATTATTGGTATTTTAATTGGATATATGAGAAAAGGAGAATTAAAAAGATTAGGAGATCTTAAAATAAGAGGAAAAATCTTTATTTTTTTATCTTTCATAATTCAGATGTCATTCCTACTTTTAAATACAGGCTTATTAGACTTGGATTTTAGTTACTATGAAATTGTTTTAGCTATTTCTTACGGGTTTATATTAATATCTTTAGTTATGAATTGGAAAATAAAATATTTCCCTATTATATTTGCGGGAAGTGTTCTTAATATTACTACATTCATCTACAACGGCTTTGTAATTGGAATAACAGAAAATGCTGCTAAGATAGCATTTTCTAAGGAAATATTTCAACTTGTTTCAGAAGGAAACATTGAATTATTTAAAATAATAAGAGACAATAATTTTTTTGCCGGTGGTTTTATACCATGGAATAGAATGTTGATATTACCGTCAGCAGTTTCATTAGGAGACGTTGTAATTTTTATTGGAGTAATTATGACTGTTCAGAACTTAATGATTAATAAAATTAGATTTAGAAGAAGTAATGTAACCTTTTCGAAAGGTTTATTTAAATAAAAATAGATTTTACCACCAATTAGGGTATAGACCATTCATTTAGAAATTAAGTTGAATACCTTCTTCTGATTTCAAATAAAATATATGTAGGTTTAATGTAAGTATTCCCTTTAAGATAGAAAATCCGTTGGCGAAAAAATATCTATTGAAGAGTTTTATTCGTGCCGAGAGGCACTTTTTGATTTTATTCAGGAGGAAAAAATGTCAGATAAAAATTTTCTTAAAGGAGCTGCAGTACTTGGGGCAGCAGGACTTATAGTTAAAATTATAGGGGCGGTATATAGAATACCATTAACAAATCTAATAGGAACTGAAGGGATAGGATATTATCAACCTGCATATCAGGTTTATAATCTGCTGCTTGTAATTTCATTAGCAGGATTCCCAACTGCAATTGCAAGATTAGTTTCTGAAAAAATTGCTTTAGGCAACTATTTAGGTGCTAGACAAGTATTTAAAATAGCAATGTCCACATTGATTACCTTAGCAGCCGTATCTTCATTACTAGTTTTTATCTTTGCAGACCAAATAGCCATTTCTATTGGATATCCAGGGACATCATACTCATTATCAGCATTAACTCCCGCATTATTCTTTGTACCTATTATGGCTGTATATAGAGGATATTTTCAAGGCATGCAGAACATGGTTCCTACAGCTTTATCTCAAATAATAGAACAATTTTTTAGATTTGCAGTAGGATTGTATTTAGCGTATATATTCGTGCAAGATTCTCTTCCGAAGGCTGCTGGTGGTGCTTCTTTTGGGGCATCTGCCGGTGGTATGGCAGGATTTATACTTATGTCTGTTGTATATATTTTAAATAAGAAAAAAATTGATGAAAAAGTGGCTTTTTCTAAGAAAAATATAGAAGAGAATTGGAAAAAAGTTTTTAAAAGGTTACTGCAAATAGCTATTCCTATAACTATTGGAGCTTCAATAGTTCCTCTAATGGGTTTAATTGATGCAAAATTGGTTTCTATGAGATTGCTTGCAATAGGGTATAGTGAAATTGAGGCAACGGATTTATATGGACAATTAAGTGGAACAGCTCAAACTTTTATAAACTTTCCCCAAGTATTTTCTATAGCAATAGCAATTAGTTTAGTACCTACTATTACAGACTCTTTTACAAAAGGAGAAGATAAAATGCTGAATATGACGGCTAATTTAGGGATGAGAACAGCCCTTCTAATAGGTCTGCCATCGGCGATAGGGTTGTTTGTATTGGCAGAACCAATTATAGTACTGTTTTATCCAGCACTGGGAAGTGCTAAGCATTCAAGTGTAGGATACCTTCTTGCTATTTTAGCTGTAAGCGTAGTATTCCTTACTGTAGTACAATCATTAACGGCTATACTCCAAGCAGTAGAAAAGCAAAAGATACCTGTAAAAAACCTTGCTATAGGCGCTCTGGTAAAAGTAGTACTAACCTATATATTAGTAGGGGTAAAGAGCTTGAATGTTGTAGGTGCAGCATATAGTACTATTGCAGCATACTTTACAGCGGCAGTTTTAAACTATATTGATCTCAAAAGAAAAACTAAAATTGATATAAAACTAAGGAATATAGTTCCGAGACCATTAGCAGCAGCCTTAATAATGGGAGTAATAGTATTTTCTGGATACTCTATTATGTACGGATTATTGGGTATGAAAGTATCAGCACTTATTTCGATTTTCCTAGGCGTAGTGGTATACATAATAGCACTACCTTTGACTAAGGCTATTACTAAAAAAGATTTAGAATTACTACCTAAAGGGGATAACATAGAAAAATTCCTTGTTAAGTTAAAACTTATGAAATAGGGAGGGAACATGGCAAAAATAATTATAATAGGTATAGGAACAAAAAAAATTGAGGACATATCTCTAAAAGGATATAAAACTTTAAGAAGTGATAAAACTAAGTTCTTAAGAACGGATAGACACCCTTTTGCAAAATATTTAAAAGAAGAAAATATACAATTTAATACTTTTGATAAATACTTTCAAGAAAGAAAAACTTTGGAGGAAGTATATGAGACCATAATAGAAAAATTAAAAGAAATTGCAAAAATAAAGGGTGAAGTATATTACTACGTGCCTGGAAGCCCATACTACGGAGACTT
>JAWOEG010000082.1:0-5094 GCA_046482875.1 Eubacteriales bacterium
TTCCTCCAGTACCTTCTTGTTAGAAGTCCATTTTCTTAGAGATATTCCCACAACCTTTTCTTTAGCAGACTTATTTTCTTTATGAAAACATATCTTATCTCTTAAAAAAGCTGCATCTCCAGCTAATTTATAAGGTACATTAATCTTTAAATCCTTTAGAAAATCCTCAGAAAGTCTATCTCTTAAAACTATATAGTCTATCTTATTTAAAATAAATCTGGTGAGAAATCTGTTGAACTTACCCTTTACAGGTCCAAAACCACTAAAGAGAAAAAGTGCTTTTTTACGGCAGATTTTTCCTAAAGCAATAAGCCCAAGATAGTAGTATAAAGATTTAGAACTGGTAACATCCTGTATTAAAGATCCACCGCCGCCTACTACAATATCTGATTTCATAATACTTTTTATTACATTGATAAATTTTGACCTGGATACGGGATTTTCTCCAGTTCTTTTTTTAGTTCTTATGTAGTTGTAAGTTAAAATATAAAATGATGTATCCGACTCTTTAAGAGAATCTACTATCTCTTTTAAGATTATTTCATCTCCTGCATTATCAAAGCCGTAGTATCCGAAAACAAATATATTCTTCAAAGCACCACCTACTCTATAACCTTAATGCCGAAAATAACAGGAGTAGTTTCTACTCGTTGAGTTGTTATTTCCATTAACTGACCTATTTTTACATTTTTATTGGCCATTATAATATCATTGGCTGTAACATTTGCACTTCCCTTTACTACAATGGTGCAGTCGTACTTTTCTATAAGTTCTACTTCTCTTACATTTCCGGATGAATCTGTTGTAGTGATTTTTGAAGATTCTACTTTTATATCTACAACCTCTCCTAAAATCTTTTTGGTTTCACCATTTTTTACAATATCTCCGATTTCTATATTTTCAAAAGTAGGCTTTCTAACTCCAGGAATAAGAAGGGTTAGCTCTACGGTTCTAGGTTCTGATGTATTAAGGTTTAAACTTCCATCTTGTAAAATAAAGTAATTAAAAGCCAGTCCTACTACAGCAATTATTATAATAAGCAAAATAAAATCTAATTTGTGAAATTTTCCAAACAATCCTTTTCTAGTCATTTTTTTCTCCTTTTTTTCCTATAAAATTTCTGTAGTTTTCTAAGGTTTTTTCGATCATATTTTCCAAAGAATAATGTTTTTCAACGACTTTTCTTCCTAATTTTTCAATAGTATGTCCTTCTTTCGTATCCTTTAATCGGAGAGATTTATATAAATCTTTTTCTAGCCTTTCCTTGTTGTAGGGAGCCTTGCTATCTCTTCCAGTAAAATTATCCACCATAGCTACCTCTAGGATATCTCCCCTAAAAACTCCTAAATAGCCTTCTCCCCCAGCTAAAATAACCAGTTTTTCAGAAGCGAAGCCCTCTAAAGCACTTCTGGAAACAGCTACTACTACATTGGATAAATTCATTAGGTCGGGTATATCTGTTCTTTTACCCAAGAGATGAATATCCTCTATTCCTTTGGTTTTTTCCTTTAGCTCCTCCATTCGGTTTCCATCCCCAACTAAAAGCAGCTCAAGATTCGAGTCTTTTTTTACTATATCAACTAAATCCAGTGCTATTTGAGCAAGCTGGTCATCCATTCTACTTATTGAAAGAATTTTAGTTTTATTTTCCGATAAATTCAAGTTCTTTTTAAGAGATGTATTTTCTACTCTTTTTTTAAATCTTTCTGTATTAATACCGTTTGGTATAACATTGATTATATTTTTATCAACATGGAATTCTTTTATTATATACTTTTTAATATCCTCACTTACGGCAATTATATTATCTCCGTAAGTTGTAATGTATTTATAAAAACTTTTGTTCTCAACCTTAGCATGGGCAGTAGTCATGAACTTGGCATTGGTACCAATACATGCCTTGCTTCCTATAAAAGAAGGAAGTCTCCCGTGGCCGTGGACTATATCAAAATTATTTTCCTTAATTATATTTCTTATTTTCCCGATATTTTTAATCATTATTATAGGATTTTTGTCTTTCACCGGTAGGTTCTCATAAGGCACATTGTTCTTTTGGAGAGTATCTTCGTATATACCCCCACTGGAGATGACCATTACTTCTTGACCTTTTTCTTTGAGTTTCACAGATAAGTCTACCAGATGAGTTTCTGCACCACCTATATCTATAGAATCAATCAACATTAATATTTTCATATTCCAACCTTTCCTTCTTTACTGCAGAATAAATAGAATTAATACACCCAATATAAAACCAAAACAAGAGTATAATCTTGGGGTTATAAAGAACGTGTTCAGCAATACCATGAACCATAAGACTTATCAATCCTGCAAAAAATCCAAGCATCATTACTCCATTTTTTTTATCAAATCGAAGTATATGATGTACCATACCCATTAATTTCAACCCCAGCATTATTACAAAAAATAACCCTATTATACCTATTTCAACAGCTAACTCTAAGTAGGTATTGTGGGCGTGATAGGGATCCGCCTCGGTGATGTATTTTGCTGAAATTTTTCTAAAGCTATTAAATCCCAGGCCCACTCCAGTAAGAGGGTAATCCTTAACTATCTCTACACTTTTCTGCCATATCTGCATCCTATAAAAATTAGAAGCATCCTGTAAGCTGCCGGTAGAAGCTATTCTTCCTATAATACTTGAAGGAAGCATCATCAGTCCAAGGAAACCTATAGGGATAAATTTAATAAGCATAGATATTTGATACATAAATAAAAACACAAAAGCTCCTGCTGCAGCTCCCAGCCATCCACCTCTTGAGAAAGTAAAAAGCAAAGATGCAAAAATAGCTCCACCCATAGCTAGGGTTAATACCCTGTTTTTAAATTTCTTTTCACTTAGGATTAGACCGTAACCTACAGGTATTATCATAATAAGGTACTCTGCGAATATATTAGGATTTTCAAAAGTTGCATAAACTCTAGTTTCTATGCCAGAATTAGGATCCACCCAACCGCTCTCCATTGGAACTCCTATTATGTACTGAACTATCCCATATAATCCTGCTAGAAAGGCAGTAAATATTAAAAAATAAACTATTTTCTTGAATTTTTCCTTACTTAAATCCAGCTGAGTCCATAAAAAGATAAACAATATAGACCCTACATTAAGGACAAAATCCCTAATACTTCCGGACCTATCCACAGAAAGGACAGTTCTTATTGTAAATATACTTAAAAGTATAAACAAAATATTACTAATAGGAGTAATATTATACTCAAAAGAATCGTGGGAAATAAGCTCCAAGAATATGACGGCTATAGTTATAAAAAATATTAGAAGAGTTAGAGGATCAGGTAGAAAAACTATTGCAAATAAATATGCAGCCACTGCTAAAGAAGATTCCTTAAGGACAAAAATTAGAAAAACTATGCCTAAAGCTAAAATAGTTGCTGGTAAAAACCCTGAAAGGGATAAAAACCCTCCTAAAATAATCCCTAAAACACCAAAAAATATAATTTCCTTTTTAGATATTTCATCTGTTCCTTCTAAAAAACCAGGAAGTATACCTGTATTAGTTTTCAAAGAATAAAAGACTAAGAAAAACCCTGAGGATACAAGTGCCAAAATTAATGAAAGAGTATAACTTCCTCTTAATATGTACAATAGGGCAGATACCAAAGTATATACAGCAAGAAATAATCCACTTAAAGATGAAATCTTCCTAAAACTCATATCCTTAATCTTGAAAATTAGCTGTATTGAAAAAGCTTCTTTGTTTTTATCAAAAAACTTTCTTGATTTTTCCAAAACAAACTTCAATACTCTATCCAAAATACTCATAGACTCTTTAGGAATATACTCCGAAGATGTTATCTTATCCTTTAAAAAATTCATAAACCTAAAAAAATAACTCTCTTCAGAAAAGTTCTTGACCTTTAAATATATGGAATAGATAAATTTAAAAACAAGGCTGTTTTTCATCCAGCTAATAAAAACATAGCCAACCCTAGCAAATCCAGCACTATTCATTCAGTTCACCTTCGTTTTTAGTAATATTAAGTACAAAGGCATCTGTTACGTAGTCTTCTGTTTTTATTCTAGTTTCAGATCCTATATAGTATCTTTTAGATTCTACAAGCACACCGTTTCCGTCGAATACACCCTGTATTTCCAAGATTACCTGTATATTATATTTCCCGGGGATTTCTTTGTATTCTACCTTGCCATCGGTAGTAGTAACCATTTCCTTGTAACTTTCACTGTGGACCTCTACAATCTCTCCCAGTACAAATCCCCTTACAGAATCTCTTACTAAATCTCCAATCTCTACTACATTTAGAAAATTAGAATGAACCTCTTCGAATTCAAGGGTCATTAAGGCATTTTCCGACTCTGTTATCTCTTGATTTTCGATTTCATTGGTAGTTGAAAAGGCATTAAAAGCAAAGAAAATTATTACCAGTATTACTAGTAAATCTATAATATTAATTTTCCCAAATAGTTTTCCCTTTTTATCTATAATCATAGTCGACTCCTTTAGTTGATGATAATATGCTTAAACCAATTATAGTTTAGCATTTTGAATTTGAAATAACAACAAAATATACTAAATTTCATTATATTCTAATAAATACCATTTTATCAATAAAATACTTTCTAAAATACTTAAAATATTCATGAATCCATCTTGACTAAAAGAATAAAATAATATAAAATTAACAACGTTAAAGAGATAGAAAAAATCATATATAAAGTTGAAAGGCCAAAAAAAAAACCCTTTTTTTTGGCCTTTCAACTTTATATATGATTTTTTCTATCTCATTAACGTTGTTAATTTTATATTATTTTATAATATTAGTCAAGACGCATAAAGGAAAATTTTTCTTTATTCTGAAACATAATTAATCCCCTTTGATTACATAGTGACCTTTTTATATTTTCACTAGAAGGTATATTTTCAATCATTTGGGGTATATATAAATATGAATAACCACAATTTTGGAGGTGGTGATAATGCTTAAATGGGCAGTAATTTTTCTTGTTATAGCAGTAGTAGCAAGTATATTAGGATTTGGAGGTATAGCTAACATATCAGGTGGCATATCCAAGTTTTTATTTGTTTTAATTGCAAT
>JAWOEG010000012.1:0-31904 GCA_046482875.1 Eubacteriales bacterium
GGTAAAATCATAGAGAAAAGAAGAGAAGAAAGTTCGAGACTTAATCTGAGATTCGGTCCCCATGCACCATATACCTGTCCTGGAGATACTTTAAAAAAAATAATAGATAAGGCAAAAGAATTAGGTACGGGAGTACATATACATTTATCAGAAACACAGGAGCAGGTAGAAAACAGTCTTGAAAATACAAACAAAACACCTTTTGAGGTAATGGATGATGCTGGAGGTTTTGATTTGCCCTGTATTATAGCTCATGGATTGTGGATGAAGGAAGAGGATAGAAAATTTTTAAACAAAAACACTTTTATAGCAGCTTGTCCTAAAACTTATATGAAATTAAACTCAGGCTATGGAACATTATGGGATGACTTTAAAAGTAAACCAATAGCTATAGGAACAGATGGGGCAGCTAGTTCAAATACTTTAGATCCAATTGAGCAGCTTAGATTGTATGCATTAATTGGTAAAATCAACAAAAAAGATGCTAGAGACTTTAATTTAAAAGAAATGTGGGAAATTCTTATGAGAGGTCATGAAGCACTAGATTTTAATTCCGGAAAACTAGAAGAAGGATATGCAGCAGACCTACTTATATGGGATTTAAATATGATAAATACTTTGCCTTTATACAATCCTTTAGCATCTATATTATATAGTTCCAATTTTAATAATATCAGATACAATATTGTTGATGGTAAAATATTAAAAGAAAAAGGAATTATTAAACTATCTAAAAAAGAGATAGAAAAAAAATTAATTGTAACTTCTCAAAACATTTTAAAAAGAAGCAAGGGAAATACTAAATTAGTTTATTAAATTAAATCAACTGGAGGAGATATGGCAGGAGAATTTATTAAAGCATTTTTTCTGATTTTTGCGGCAGAAATGGGAGATAAAACTCAAATACTTGCGATGGCTTTTGCTACAAGATACCCTGTAAAAAAAGTTTTGCTAGGAATATTTATAGGGTCTTTTTTAAATCATGGAATAGCTGTAGCCTTAGGAGCGATAATTTCAACTCAGATACCATTGAATGCAATACAAATTGCAGCAGGAGTTGCTTTTATAGGTTTTGCACTTTGGACTTTAAGGGACGTAGAAGAGGAAGAGGAAGAGAATAGTAAAATTAAATACGGAGCAGTTGTTACAGTAGCCTTAGCTTTTTTTATAGGTGAATTTGGAGATAAAACTCAACTGGCAGCAATTACCCTAGGAGCTTCATCCAACTATCCTTCATTAACCTTAGCAGGAACTGTAACCGGTATGGTTCTGACTGGGGGTCTAGGAATAATAGTTGGTAAAACTTTAGGAGATAAAATACCAGAAATTGGGATTAAATTGTCGGCGGCAGGTATATTTTTATTTTTTGGTCTATCAAAAATTTACAACTCAGTATCCTCAATTTATTTAAAGTTTAATTATATATTTTCTTTTTTATTAGTATTAGGAATAATAATAATTTATTTACTTTATAAAATGTATAGAAGTAGAAAAGAAGGAAAAACATCCCTTTACAAAAGAAAATCTAAAGAGCTGTATGAATACTACAATAAAGTCCAGAAAAATATTGACAGGATATGTTTGGGAGTAGAAAACTGCGGTATTTGTGAAGAATCTAAATGTATTGTGGGGCAAATTAAAAAACTCATAAATAAAGGATTAGAGGCAGATGACTCTATAGGAGTAGATGAAGTTTTAAATGATAATTGGAAGAATAAAAGCTTCGATGAGGCGAAGATAAGAGCTAGTCTCATTATGACCCTAAATATTTTAGAAGAAGATTTTTCTAATGAATCCTACCAGAACATACATGGAATAAGAAAAAATTTAGAAAAAATGCTTTTTAGTCAATGTATAGAGGAAGCCTTTGATTGGGAAGATTATAAAATAAAGCTTGGAAATATAAGTAATAAATCAAAAGAATTTGTAGATAGTATGGAAAGGAAATAAAATGATAGAATTTCAAAATTTTAAATGGAGAAAGACTAAAGAAGAGGATTTGGACTTTGTAATGAAACTAGAAGAAGATGAATATCCCTATGTTCTTAAGTGGAAGGAATATAAACATAGAGAAGCCCTTGAAAATTTGAATATTAACCACCTTATTCTAATGGAAAAGGATAAAAAAATAGGATATTCTATTTTGACAGGTTTTAATGAAGGAAACGATAATATAGAAATAAAAAGAATAGTTATTAAAGAAAAAAATAGAGGTATAGGAAGAAAAAGTTTAAAAGCACTGATTAGATATTTGTTTGAAAATATAGAAGCGCATAGAGTTTGGCTTGATTATCACGAATTCAATGAAGTAGGAGCGTATTTATATGAGTCTATGGGATTTAAAAAGGAAGGAACTCTAAGGGAAAGCTTAAAATTTAAAAACAGATACTATGACGTTGTAGTTTTGAGTATTTTACAAAAGGAATATATAGAAGATTTGAATTTTTAATGAATAGAGATTTTAAATAATGGGTATATGTTTTATGATTACAAAATATTAGGAAAGGAAGGTGTAGATTTGCCACAAAAATTTAAAGCAGGTTGTAAAAGACCAGATATTAAAAAACCTGAATCACAAAAAAAAGTTGTAGAAGAAAAAATCGCAGAAAACAAGGAGGATGATATGAGTATGATTAAAGTAGGAAAGCCAGCTCCAAATTTTAGCGCACCAGCATATATTAAAGGTGAATTTGCGAATGTAGAATTATCAGAATATAAAGGAAAGTGGGTAGTGCTTTGCTTTTATCCAGGAGACTTTACATTTGTCTGAGCTACTGAAGTGTCAGCAGTTGCTGAAAAGTATGACGATTTAAAAGAACTAGGTGTAGAAGTTTTATCTGTAAGTGTAGATAGTATTTATGTACATAAAATGTGGAATGATAATGAACTTTCAAAAATGATAGGAAAAGATATTCCTTTCCCAATGTTATCAGATCAAGATGGTAGTATAGGAAAGTTATATGGTATATATGATGAAGATAGTGGTGTTGAAACAAGAGGTAGATTTATAATAGATCCAGATGGAGTAGTTCAAGGATTTGAAGTTTTAACTCCTCCAGTTGGAAGAAATGTTAGTGAAACATTTAGGCAAATAAAGGCTTTCCAATTAGTAAGAGAGTCAAAAGGGACTGAAGCTACACCATCAGGTTGGAAACCAGGGAAGAAAACATTAAAGCCAAATCCGGATTTAGTAGGAAATGTTTGGAAAGAATGGAAGGTTTCAGAAGCTTACGAAGATTAAAAATAGATAGCATCTCTCAGGAGATGCTATTATTTTTACTATTACATTGACATAGCTACCTGAAAAGCTGTAGAATACTACATAAATACTGTACATAAGGAGATGGATAATGGAAATAAATAATATAGTTTTTGCTTTTCTTTTAACTTTGTTTGCTGGGTTATCTACAGGCATAGGAAGTGCCCTAGCTTTTTTTGCTAAAAAGACTAATGAGAAATTTTTATCAGCAGCTCTTGGCTTTTCAGCAGGAGTAATGATTTATGTTTCTATGATAGAAATTTTTCCAAAAGCAAGAGAATCTCTATCTGCTGCAGTTGGAGACAAAACGGGCTTATTATATACCACAGTAGCTTTTTTCGTTGGAATGGGTGTTATTGCTTTGATTGATAAGCTAGTTCCTAATTATGAGAATCCACATGAAGTTAGAGATGTAAATGACATGAAGGAATCCATAGAAGCTAAAAAGGAATGCGACGGAGAAGTGAAAGAGAACGGGGAACTTATGAGAATGGGATTGTTTTCGGCCATAGCAATAGCAATACACAACTTCCCTGAAGGATTAGCTACATTTATGAGTGCCATAGAAGATCCGACTTTAGGTATTAGTATTGCAGTAGCAATAGCAATACACAATATTCCTGAAGGTATAGCTGTATCTGTACCTATTTACTATGCTACAGGCTGTAAGAAAAAGGCTTTTAAATATTCTTTTTTATCAGGATTGTCGGAACCTTTAGGAGCATTACTTGGTTATTTTCTTTTGAGGCAAATATTTAATGAATTAATGTTTGGATTAATATTTGCCGGAGTAGGGGGAATCATGGTTTATATAGCTTTGGACGAGCTCCTTCCTACAGCTGAAAGATATGGAGAGCATCATGTTGCTATAATGGGAGTTATTCTGGGTATGGTTGTTATGGCTGCAAGTTTAGTCTTGTTTGCTTAGTGGAGGTTTTATGGATTATATTATAGAAATATTTAATGATTTAGGAGAAAGTTTTGGATTTTCAGTAATAGGAACAAGGTTTACTATTATTGTTTTAGTTTTTTTGTTTGCAATTATTGTTAATTTTATAGTGAAGAAATTTATACTAAAAATGGTATATATAAATGCCGAAAGAAATAGATTTAAATGGGATGAATACTTTAAAGATAGAAAAGTTTTTTCGAGGATAGCAAATTTAATACCACCTTTGATTATATTCTTTTTCTCTCCGGTATTTGCTAACTTACAGAGTTTAGTAGAAAAAGCAACCTCTACTTATATTTATGTAATAATAGTTTTAGTGTTTGATTCTATTTTAAATGCACTAAATGATATATATAAAACTTACGATGTATCAAAAGAGAAGCCCATTAAAAGTTACCTTCAAGTTTTGAAGATTGTAATATTTTCTTTTATGAGTATAATCATAATTTCAAATATAATAGATAAAAGCCCAATGCTAATATTAAGTGGTTTAGGAGTTATGTCAGCTGTATTGATGCTCATATTTAAAGATGCTATTTTAGGTTTAGTGGCAGGCATACAGCTTGCAACCAATGAAATGCTCCAAATTGGAGATTGGATAGAAATGCCTCAACACGGAGCAGATGGAGATGTTATAGATATATCTCTTACTACTGCAAAGATTAGAAATTTTGATAAAACCATTACTACAATCCCTTCATATTCTTTAGTATCAAGTTCATTTAAAAACTGGAGAGGAATGAAAGAAGCTGGTGCTAGAAGAATAAAAAGATCTGTACTTATAGATGTACATTCTGTTTTTTTTCTCGATGATGAATGGATGAAAAAAATGAAAAGCAAAGAATTATTAGAAGATTATATAGTTGAAAAAATGAAAGAAAATGTAAAATTAACTAATATCGGTACTTTTAGAATATATCTAGAGAAGTATGTATTTCAAAATAAAAGAATTATGGATGATATGACAAGGATGGTAAGACAATTACCTCCTACGGAAAAAGGTGTACCTATTGAAATATATGCTTTCGCTGATACCACAGTTTGGACGGAGTATGAAAAAATTCAGTCTGATATTTTCGATCATGTCCTTGCAGTAATAGATGACTTTGGATTAAAAACTTATCAAGATTTGTCCGGTAATGATTTGAAGAATATTGGTAAAGAATAGTTGTTTACAAAAGAAGATAGTTTTACAGCTATCTTTTTTATATACTTAATTATAAATTGGGTATATATAAAACATAAATCAAAGGAGGTTTAAATATTATGGATTATATAAAAATGTATTTTATAACTTTAGCTGTGTTTTTTGTAATAGATTTAACTTGGCTCGGGTTAATAGCTAAAAACTTATATAGTCAGCAGTTGGGTTTTATTATGAAAGAAAATGTAAATTGGATTGCTGCTGTAACATTTTATTTAATATTCATTATAGGTATAGTATATTTTGTAGTAAACCCAGCTATAATAAATGATAATTGGAGATATGCTCTCTTCGCAGGGATGCTTTTTGGATTTATAACCTACGCAACTTACGATTTAACAAACTTGGCAACTTTAAAGGATTGGCCTTTAAAAATCACTATAATAGATTTAATATGGGGAACATCATTAGGAGGTTTGACTTCAATTATTAGCTTTTTAATAAATAAAAGAATTTTATGATTTAATATTTTATTGGAACAAATTTGATAATAATTCGTCTAATTTAGCAAACATATATATAATATAAGGAGGAATTATTTTGAAGTTTAGGTTTGAAATCATTTTTATTGTTATTTTAGTAGTATTTCTAGTTGTACTTACCGGATGTTCACAAAATGAGGAAAACATACCAAGTAATACTGAATTAGACCAGAGTGAAGAGGATTTAGAAAGTAGTAATCCTGAAGAAGAGGTAGAAGAACCTGTTGAAGAAGTCGAAGAATCTCAGGAATTTGAATCTAAGGATGATGAGGAAATTTCAGATGTAATGACAGATTCTGGAACTTATGTAGGCCAAGTGGATAATAATCATATTGAGATTAAAATTTCCGGAGTACCTTTAGAAATAGCAAGTAAAGTATTTATTGCAGATGAAGATATAAAAAGCACCATAGAAGAAGAAATTAAAGAAGAAGATCAGGTTAAGTTTGAATACTACTTAAATGAAGATGATGTTGGTGTAATAGTAGACATTGAAAAAATAGTAAATTAAATCAGAATGATTAAAACCTCTAAGCTTGGGTATAATATTAAAAAAGCGAGGAGGTTTTTAAAATGGAAATATATACTAAAAAAGGCGATAAAGGATTTACCTCTACAGTAGAAGGAGAAAAAGTATCAAAAACAGATATACTTTTAGAAGTGCAGGGAAAAGTTGATGAAGTTAATGCTGGTATAGGTCATTTAAGAAGTGTCATTGTTGACGATTTAGATGTAGAAGAAAAAAAAGAAATCGATGAAGATTTAAAAAAGATCCAATATAAGCTGTATAAAATAGGAACGGATATATCTTCTAAATTTAAACAAAAAAATATAACAGAAGAAGATGTCAAGTTTCTTGAAGATAAAATAGATTTTTTTCAAAACAAAAGTGGGAAGTTAGAGAATTTCATATACTATAGTGGTAGCAAATCAGTAACTTATACCCATGTAGTAAGATCTTTGACTAGAACAGCTGAAAGAACCTTTGCAAGGTTAGTAGAAGATGTAGAAACACCATATGACTATAAATTTGTAAATAGACTTTCGGACTTTATGTATGCTTTAGGTAGATATATAAAACACTTAAATGGAGAAAATGACGAAATAGTAAAATA
Organism: Eubacteriales bacterium; assembly: GCA_046482875.1. Taxonomy (GTDB): domain Bacteria; phylum Bacillota; class Clostridia; order Tissierellales; family Dethiosulfatibacteraceae; genus UBA8670. The sequence goes on from JAWOEG010000012.1 coordinate 7,013, forward strand.
AATTTTATCAAATCATAGAGAACACTTTGAACTAAAAGGATTGGTTCAAACAAGTGTTCTTTTTTACTTGTTTTTATTAGTAAGAACTGATATTTTATTAAGTGAGGTGATTATATGTATTTAAAATCTAAAGATGTAAAAAACATAGATAAATATGCTATAGAAAAATTAGAAATACCAGAGAATATACTTATGGAAAATGCTGGCATAGGAATATTAAAAAATATTAACAAAAATACTGACAACATATGTATTGTATCCGGCAGTGGAAACAACGGAGGAGATGGATTGGTCCTAGCTAGACATCTTTTAAGTAGAGATATGAATATAAAAATATACATAATAGGAAACGAAAGCAAATTAAATAATTCAGTGAAACTAAATTATAAAATTCTTAAAAATTTAAAAGCAGATATTACTTTTTTAGAAGGAAAAGAAGATTTGCTAATATTTGAAAATAATATAAAAAAATTTGACCTAATAGTGGATTGTATTTTTGGTATAGGATTATCTAGAGAGATAGAAGGGAAATATAAAGAAATTATAGAGTGCATAAACAATTCAGGAAAGGAAATACTTGCTGTAGACACTCCCTCAGGCATAAATCACAGTACTGGTGACATTTATGAAGTTTGCATAAAAGCTGATAAAACTGTAACTTTTATTGGGAATAAATACGGATTTCAAAACCAAGAGGCATATAAATTTACTGGAGAAGTTTTTGTTGAACAGATATCTATTCCTTTAAGTATAGTTAAAAAAATTATAGGTTAATAAGAATGAAATGCAATATAGAACTATCTGATGACAGAAAAAAACGGGTAATAGAAGATATAAAAGAATATTTTTACAAAGAGCGAGGAGAAGAAATCGGGATGCTGGCAGCAGAATTGTTCTATGATTTTATAATAGAAAGAATAGGTGGTGAAATATATAATCAAGGATTGATTGATGCTAAAAAATTTTTAGAAGAAAAGGCCGATGATATATATGGAATGATGAAATAAATTACAATGAGGAGTTATAAATGGGAAGTGAAGATATTTTATTATACGGTTTAGGATTCTTAGTAATAATAAATATTGTATTATTAATTAAGGTATTTAGTCTAAGTAAAAAAGATAACACAGATAAAATAGCAAAAGAAATAAAGTATCTAATAAGCGAGAGTAATAGAGCTATGATGGAAGATGTTTTGATTAAAATATCTCAATCCGAAAGAAACCAAATAAAAGAATTATTAGATATGAAAAACGACATTACTATATCTTTTTCAGAATTCCAAGATAAATTATCAAAGGATGTAAACTCCAGTAACAATTATCTTACAGAAAAGTTAGGCAGTAATTTCCAAGGGTTGAACCAAAAAATCGAAGAAAGATTGGAAAAAATCAACAACAAGGTAGATGAAAGATTAAAAGAAGGTTTTGAAAAAACAAATGAAACCTTCTCTAATGTTTTAGAAAGATTATCTAAAATAGATGAAGCTCAAAAGAAAATAGATAGTTTATCAACTAACATTGTATCCCTGCAAGATGTATTAACGGATAAAAAAAGCAGAGGGACCTTTGGAGAAGTTCAGCTTAATCAAATATTAATATCAATATTTGGGGAGAAAAATGACAAGGTCTATCAATTACAGAAAAAACTTTCCAACGGTACTTTAGCAGATGCAGTGCTTAAACTTCCTGATCCTGTAGGAGATATCTCCATAGATTCAAAATTTCCTTTAGAAAATTATCAAAAGATGACGGATAAAAATTATTCCGAATTCGAAAGAAGGACCTTTGAAAAAGAATTTAAAAGAAATGTAAAAAAACATATAAATGATATATCTCAAAAATATATAATAGATGAGGAAACAGCCAAGCAGGCCATAATGTTTGTACCGGCAGAAGCAATTTTTGCAGAGTTAAATGCCTATCATGGGGATTTGATTGAGTATTCAAGAAAGAAGAAAGTTTGGATAGCATCCCCTACTACAATAATGTCTATACTATCTACGGTACAAATAGTTCTTAAAAACATAGAAAGAGAAAAATATACAAGTATAATACATAAAGAATTAAAAAAACTAAGTGTAGAATTTAGAAGATACAAAGAAAGATGGGATTCATTATCAAGTGATATTAAAAGAGTAAGCGATGATGTTGATAAAATTCACATTACTTCGAATAAAATTGAAAAGAAATTTGACGATATAAATAAGGTTAAATTTGAAGATTCAGAAGATTTAAAAAAAATAGGAGAATTAGAAAAATTATAAAAAAATTAAATGAAAACCTTTTCTCAAAATCCTTGCAGTATTTAGGGTTTTAATATAAAATATAAAAATAGCACTAGAAAGAATTTTAATAGAAAGAGGAGGAACATTGATGAAAAAATACAGCAAAGACAAAATCAGAAACTTAGTATTATTAGGCCATGGTGGAAGCGGAAAGACTACATTAACTGAAGCTATCCTTTATAATAAAGAAGTAACAAAGCGTATGGGTAAAGTAGAAGATGGCAATACAGTATCTGACTTTGACAAAGAAGAAAAAGAAAGACAATTCTCTATAGGTTCATCAGTTATACCAGTTGAATTTGAAGGATCAAAATTCAACTTTATTGATACTCCTGGATATTTCGATTTTGTTGGGGAAGTGTTTGCTTCTATGACGGTTTCAAGTGGAGCTATTATAGTGGTGGATGCGAGTTCTGGCGTTGAAGTAGGAACTGAAAAAGCTTGGAGATTTGCAGAAAAGAGAAATGTACCTAGAATTATATTTCTTAACAAAATGGATAAAGAAAACGTTGATTTTGAAAAAACACTAGAAGATTTAAGAGAGAAATTAAGTAAAAAAATTATTCCTTTTGCTGTACCTATAGGAAAAGAAAAGGATTTTAAAGGCTTTGTAGATATAGTTTCTAAACAGGGTTTTGTCTTCGATGGTACGAAATGCGTTGAAGGTAAAGCTACTCAAGAAGCTTTAGATAAGGCAGAAGAACTTAGAGAAACCCTTATGGAAGCTGTTGCTGAAACAAATGAAGAAATGCTTGAAAAATACTTTGCAGGAGAGAGCTTTACTGAAGAAGAAATTAGAGAAGGTCTTAAAACTGCTGTAAATGCAGGAGAATTGGTTCCTGTAATCGTTGGTTCAGCCGTTAAGACAATAGGTGTAAGGGAATTACTTCACGTAGCTGAAGAATGTCTACCAACGGCTCTAGATAAAGGTGCAGTTGAAGTAGAAAAAGATGGAGAATTAACAGAAATACCTATAGATGAAAATGGACCTCTAGCAGCTTTTGTATTTAAAACAGTTATAGATCCTTACGTAGGAAAGATATCTATTTTCAAAGTTGTTTCAGGATGTATTAAGAAAGATATGAATATTTATATACCGAATAGAGACGAAGAAGAAAGAGTGGGTTCGGTATTTACGATAAGAGGTAAAGAACAAATAGAAGCAGATGAAATTTGTGCTGGAGACATAGGTGCTACAGCAAAATTAGAGTATGCAAAAACAGGTGATACTTTATGTACAGAAGATGTAGTAATAAAGATACCAGAGATAGAGTATCCAAAACCTTGTTTATATAGATCAGTAGTACCAAAATCAAAAGAGGATGAAGAAAAGATAGGAACGGCATTACATAAATTAACAGATGAAGATCCAACCTTCATATACACAAGAAACAAAGAGACCAAAGAGCTTCTTATAGGCGGGCAGGGCACTATGCAGCTTACAGTTGTTACTAATAAGATGAAGAGAGGTTTTAATGTAGAAGTAGACTTATATGATCCTAAGGTTGCCTTTAGAGAAACTATAAAAGGCAGATCTGATGTCCAAGGCAAACATAAAAAACAATCCGGCGGAGCAGGACAATATGGTGATGTACATATAAAATTTGAACCTTGTGATGAAGATTTTATCTTTGAAGAAGAAATATTTGGAGGATCAGTACCCAAACAGTATATACCAGCAGTTGAAAAGGGATTAAAAGAAAGTTTAAATAAAGGACCTTTAGCGGGTTATCCTGTAGTAAATGTAAAAGCTACCCTATATGATGGGTCGTATCACTCAGTAGATTCAAGTGAAATGGCATTTAAGGTTGCAGCTTCACAGGCCTTCAGGAAAGGTATAAAACAAGCCAAACCAGTACTCCTCGAACCTATAAACAGCATCACAATAGTAGTGCCTGAAGATAATTTAGGTGATATAATGGGAGATTTGAATAAAAGAAGAGGTAGAATATTAGGAATGGAACCTAAAGCCGATGGAACACAGAAGATAAAAGCAGAAGCTCCAGAAGCTGAAATGTTTAACTATGCTATAGATTTAAAGTCTATGACCCAAGCTAGAGGATATTTTGAAATGGAATTTATAAGATATGACCAGGTTCCTGGAGAATTGCAAGAAAAAATAATCAAAGATACTGAAACTGAGGAATAATAACAAAAAATAATTAAAAAAAGCCCTATAATTTGGGCTTTTTTTAATTTGTAATTTTACATAATCGTTTTTTGATATATAATAGAAGTATATTTAATTTAGGAGGACATCAAAATGAATTATACTGAAGGACTTAATGATATGCAAAAGAAAGCAGTGCTTCACGAAAATGGACCTGCATTAGTAATAGCTGGAGCAGGTTCAGGAAAAACACGTGTGCTGACAAGACGTATTGCATATTTAATAGAAGAAAGGAATGTAGATCCAAATAGGGTTCTTGCAATAACCTTTACAAATAAGGCAGCAAAAGAAATGAAGGAAAGGATAGCAAGCCTTGTTGATTTTGATATTAATTATATGTGGGTAGGAACATTCCACTCTATTAGTGTGCGAATACTAAGAAGATTTATACAAAAACTAGGATATCAAAGAAATTTTTTAATATTTGATACAGATGACCAAAAAATAGTAATTAAGGAATGTATTTTAGACTTAGGTTTAGACAAAACTAATTACAATCCAAATGCTATAAGAAGTCATATTAGTAACCTTAAAAACAGTAGAATATCTCCAGAAGAATACATTAAAGATAATCATACCTTGTATAGAGAAAGAATGATTGGTGAAATTTACAAATTATATGATGAAAAACTTAAAAAAAGTAATAGTTTAGACTTTGATGATTTACTTTTAAAAGCTTTAGAATTAATTGAAAATCATGAAGATGTAGCAGATTACTATAAAAATAAGTTTGAGCATATATTAGTTGATGAGTATCAAGATACTAATAGAGTTCAATATCTTTTAGTTAAAAATTTGGGTTCGAAAAAAGAAGGAAAAAGCAATGTATTTGTAGTGGGTGATGAAGACCAATCTATATATGGATGGAGAGGTGCTGACATAAATAATATTTTAGATTTTGAAAAAGACTTTCCAAATGCTCAAGTAATAAAGCTGGAAAGAAACTACAGATCTACAAAAAATATTTTGGATGCGGCAAACTATGTAATAGAAAACAATGAAAATAGAATTGGGAAAAACCTTTGGACGGAAGACGACAAAGGAAGTCTCATACAGCTCTATGAAGGAATGGATGAAAGCCAAGAAGCTGATTATATAGTTGAAAGGGTATACAATGAAAGAACTGTAAGGGATACACCATACAACGATATCGCTATTTTAGTAAGAACTAGGGCTCAAACCAGAGCTATAGAAGACAAATTAAAGCTTAAAGGGATGCCTTATAAAATAGTAGGAGGACAGGAGTTTTACAGCAGAAAAGAAATTAAAGATATTTTAGGATATATCAGATTAATACAGAACCCTCATGAAAACTATAGTTTTAAAAGAGTCATTAACTTACCTAGAAGAGGAATAGGAAAGAAAACTCTTGAAACATTAGAAAAAAAAGCAGAAGAAAAGGGAAGATCCCTATTTGAACAAGCTGAAATATCCGTTGATTTAGGGATTTCACAAAAAGCTAAGGATTCATTTGGAGAATTTGCCAGTTTCATAAGAAAATATCAAAGAATATCAGAAGAAAAGGAAATGTCTTTAGATAAATTAGTTTTAGAAGTATATGAAAATTCAGGATATAAAGAATATTTAGATAAAGATAAGTCTACTGTTGAGGGAAAAGCAAGGATTGAAAACATAGAAGAATTTGTATCTGCAGTAGCGGATTTTGAAGAAAATAAAGAAGAGAGTAATTTAGAAGAATTTTTAGCATATATATCACTGCTTACAGATATAGATAAAACTGCTGAAAAAGATGAAGCCATAACAATAATGACTGCTCATGCTGCAAAAGGTCTAGAATTTGAGTTGGTATTTATTGCAGGTATGGAAGAAAATCTTTTTCCTATTTTGAGAGATGAAGAAGATGAACTTGAAGAAGAAAGAAGGCTATTTTATGTTGCTTTAACTAGAGCAAAAAAGAGAATTTACTTGTCATATGCTACCTCTAGAAGAATTTTTGGGAAAACTATGGAAAGATCTGTTTCAAGATTTATAGATGAAATACCGGAGAATTTATTTGACCAGAGAGAGATTAAGAAAAATATTAAGCAAAATAAACTAACAGAAAAAACGGCTAGTAGAGGTTTCTATAAAGAAAAAGAATTTTTCAAAGGTTATACAGGTATAAATAAAAAAGATAATAAAGATTTTAAAAACACAGAAAGCGAAGAAGACTTTAAACCTGGTGACAAAATAGCTCATAAACAGTGGGGTAAAGGAACAGTAGTACAGGTAAAAGGATCTGAAATAACTGTAGCATTTAATGATATTGGTACTAAGGTTATGATAATGCCTTATGCACCGATTAAAAAAGTATAACAGGAGTTTTTAAATTGGATAAGAAAAAGAGGATAGAAGAACTTGTTAAAAAATTAAATGACTACGCATATAATTACTATACATTAGACCAACCAAAGGTATCCGACAAGGAATATGATGAATTATATGATGAACTCTTAAGTTTAGAAAAAGAAACAGAATATATTTTAAAAGAATCGCCCACTCAAAGAATAGGGGAAAAACCTTTAGATAAATTCGAGAAGTATGATCATAAAGCTAAGCTTTGGTCTTTAGATAAAGCTCAAAATTATCAAGAGTTGAGAACTTGGGATGAAAGAATTAATAAATTAATAAATGAGTATAACAGCAGTAATCAAGATAATTTACCAAAGGTAAAATATGTTTTAGAGTATAAATTCGATGGATTAACTATTAATCTTACATATGAAAATGGGTATTTGGTTCAGGGAGCATCCAGAGGAAATGGTGAGACCGGTGAGGCTATACTACCTCAGATAAAAACTATTAAAACTATACCGTTAAAAATTGATTACCAAGGAATCGTAGAGATTCAAGGGGAAGGACTGATGCCTATATCTGCTTTAAATAATTATAATCAAGAAGCAGATGAACCTCTTAAAAATGCTAGAAATGCAGCTGCAGGAGCTCTAAGAAACCTTGATCCTAAAGTAACTGAAAAAAGAAATTTAGCAGCATATTTTTATAATGTCGGATATATAAAAGGAAAGAGTTTTGAAACTCATAAAGAAATGTTAAATTTTATAAAAGATAATAGAATACCTGTTTTTGATTATCTTAAAGAATTTGAAAATATAGATGATTTAATAAAAGAAATAGAAAAAGTAGATGAATTAAGGAACAAGTTAGATGTACTTACTGATGGAATGGTTGTAAAGATTAATGATATAAAAACTAGAGAAGTTTTAGGTAGTACTCAAAAATTTCCGAGATGGGCAGTGGCTTTTAAATTTGAAGCTGAAGAAGTAACAACTATTTTAAAACAAGTAAAATGGAATGTGGGAAGAAGCGGTAAAGTCACTCCTAGTGCGGTTTTAGAACCGGTTGAAATAGCAGGAGCAACAATCCAAAGAGCTACTCTAAATAATATAGAGGATATTAGAAGAAAAAAAGTGAAAATTAACAGTAGAGTTTGGCTAAGAAGGTCAAATGATGTAATACCTGAAATACTAGGAGTGGTAGAAGAAGATAGAGAAACAGAAGAAATAAATATGCCGGAAAATTGCCCAGCTTGTGGAACGGAGCTTATAAAAGAAGGAGTACACTATTTTTGTCCTAATAAGCTATCATGCAAACCTCAGTTGGTTTCTTCTATAGTACATTTTGCAAGTAGGGATGCTATGAATATTGAAGGTTTTAGTGAAAAAACTGCATACCAACTTTATGACGAACTAGACATAAAAGATATTTCTCAGCTTTATGATATAGAAAAAGAAAAACTCCTTCAATTAGAGGGATTTAAAGAAAAGAAATCCCAGAATCTTATAAATGCTTTAGAAAAAAGTAAAGACTGCAAACTGGAATCTTTTATTTATGCCTTAGGAATACCTAATGTAGGCATTAAAACAGCAAAAGATTTAGTAAAAAATTATGAGTCCTTGGATAATCTTAGAAATGCAAAAAAAGAAGAATTAATAGAAATTCGTGATATTGGTGAAGTGGTAGCTGAAGAAATATACAAGTTTTTTAATGATAAAAATATAAAAGAAAATATCAATAAATTGTTGAATAAAGGTATTAATCCATATTATGAGGATAAAGAAGAAATAGAAGAAAATATTTTTACAAACAAAAAAATTGTTATAACAGGAAGCTTTGGCATAACAAGAAAAGAAATAAAAAGTTTTATAGAAAAGTCTGGAGGACAGGTTACAGGTTCCGTCAGTAGTAATACAGACTTTTTAGTGATGGGAGAAAATCCTGGTTCGAAATATGATAAAGCTAAATCATTAGGAATCAGAATAATAGATAAAAATGAGCTAAACAATCAAATTAGTATTGATAGAAGCTCAAAAGTTTAATCAATTGAGAAGACTCTTATGTGATATAATTATTAAATAACTATAAAGTTGAAAAAAGCTAGATACATAAAATACCAATAAAGTTGATAGAAAGGAGAGTATTATCAATGAAAAACAAGGCTAGGTTAATTATTATATTAATATTTTTAATTTTATCAACGGGTTGTTCTCAAGATATAGAAAAATCGGATGAGCTTCAACACGATAATATTAACAATGATGAATTAGAAGAAGAAACAGAAAATTCAGAAGATGAAGTTGTAGAGCAGGTATTAAATATAAACTGGCGTCAAGAGCCCCCTAATTTAGATCCACAACTTACTATAGATCAAGTATCCTTTAGTGTTATAAATTCAGTATATGAAGGTCTAGTGAGACTTAATCCAGATGGCTCAATAGGAGAGGGATTAGCAGAAGATTGGGAAATAAGTGAAGATGGGACAGAGTATATTTTTCATCTAAGAGATGCAAAATGGTCAGATGGAACCACTATTACAGCCGAAGATTTTTCCTATGCATGGCTAAGAACATTAAATCCCCAATCATATTCATTATACAGCTATCAGCTTTACTATATTGAAAATGCAGAAGCTTATAATAATGGATTAATTAAAGATCCAAATAAAGTAGGGATAGAAGTTATAGATGAAAAGACTTTGAAGGTTAAACTAATAAGAGAAACTCCCTTCTTCTTAAGTTTAACTTCCTTTATCACCTATATTCCAGCGCAGAAAAAAGCTGTAGAAGAGTGGGGTGATTCTTTTGCAACAGAGACAGAAAAAATGGTATATAGCGGTCCGTTTACAATAAAAGAATGGGTACATGATAAGAAACTCATATTAGAAAAGAATCCAAATTATTGGGATTCTGAAAAAGTCAAGTTGGATAGAATAGAAGGGGTAATGTTAAGAGATAACAATAAAATAATTGAAATGTATGATGATGGAGAATTAGATATAGTAAAAGTACCCTCAGAATTTCTGAAAATATATAAAGAGAGCCCTGAATATCATTCTTTATCTCAGGCAGTAACTTGGTATTTGCAATTTAATAACCAAGATTCCTGGTTTAATAATTATAAATTAAGAAAAGCTTTTGCACTTGCTACAGATTCACAAACTTATGTTGATGCAATTCAAGGGGGAATGGGTATAGTAGCAGAAGGATATACACCACCATCAATGAAAGGAGTTGATGGTAAAACATTCGGAGAAACAAGAAATAGCGAATTGCCAGACTATAACCCAGAAGAAGCTGAAAAGCTTTTTTTAGAAGCATTAGAAGAATTAGAAATAACAAAAGGAGACTTTGAGGAAAAGGTAACCTTTCTTGTAGGAGATGGAGATACTTGGTCAAAAATAGCACAATTTCTCCAGAGTCAGTGGGAATATGCTTTTGATATAAAAATAAATATTGAATCCTTAAAGTATAAAGATTTGCTTAAGAGATATCAGACTGGTGAATATAAAATAACTTATTCAGGATGGATTGGCGATTATAATGATCCTCTAACATTTATGGATGTTTGGGTATCAAGTAACGGTAATAATACCTCTTTTTACAGCAATCCTGAATACGATGAAGCTATAAAAAAAGCTGTAAAAGAAACAGGTGATGCTAGATATGAAGAAATGGCTGAAGCGGAATCAATACTAGCGGAGGATCTTCCGATATATCCAATGTATCATCCAAGCAGAAATTTTGTTCAAAAGTCTTATGTTAAGGATATTGCAAGACATCCAGTTGGAGCAAACTATGATTTTAAGTGGGCTTTCATTGAATAAAAATTAAGATTAAATATATAAAAGGCTATCTTTACGGTAGTCTTTTTTTATGTTAAGATTTAGTGTAAGCTTTTCAGAAGGAGTTGTATAATGGAAGTTGGAAAATTACCAAATAAATTACTAGAAGAAATTATAATATCTAATATAAAAACAAGAAGAGACGAAGTTATAGAGAGAGCTGGAGTAGGCAAAGATTGTGCAGTTATAGATTATGGTAATAAGTACTGTGTGATTTCTTCAGACCCTATTACTGGAGCCACTAAAAACATAGGTAAAATTGCAGTAAATGTTGCTTGTAACGACATAGGAGCAGCAGGAGCAGAACCTAATGCACTTTTAATGACAATATTGGCTCCAAAGGGAACTGACCAAGATGAAATAGAAGAAATAATGAAAGAAGCTAATGAGGCTGCAGATTTGATAAATGTTGAGATAGTAGGGGGACATACAGAAATAACTGATGCAGTAAATAAAATGGTATTATCCTTAACCGCTTTAGGAATAAGAGACAAAAATATTAATAGTGAGCCTATAAAGTCTGGAGATTTGCTTTTAATTAGTAAGGAAATAGGAATAGAAGGTACATCAATTATATATTCCGAAAACACAAAAGAATTAGATAAGGAATTATTTAATGATAGTCAATTGTCATCAAAAAAAGTAAAAGGATATGTTAACAAACTCAGCGTAGTAAAAGAGGGTGTCATATGCGGAAAATTAGGCTCGAAGTATATGCACGATATTACAGAGGGTGGAGTTTACGGTGCAGTTTGGGAAGCATATAAAGCAAATGGGTTAGGTATTTTAGTTAATGAAGAAAATATACCTCTTTCAATAGAAACAAAATCTGTATGTAATTACTATAAAATAGATCCATATAGGCTTATTTCAAGTGGAGCAATGCTTATTATAGCAAACAAAGATAACAGCTATAAAATGATTGAAAAATTAAAAGAAGAAGGAATAACACTAAAAATTATAGGTGAAATTATTGATGAAAAAAAATGCTTAACTCAGAAAAATCAAAAAATTACCGAAATACAAGAGCCGTCAAGTGATGAGCTTTATAAAGTAGTTACAAAATAAGGAGGAAAAATGCCAAGATTTGATGGAAGAACTTTTGATAATATTAGAGATGCAAAGATAGAAGATGAATATTTGACTCATCCAGATGCTTCCGTTTTGATACAGATGGGTGAAACAAAAGTTATTTGTACTGCCTTCATAGAAGATAAAGTACCTTATTTTCTAAGAAATAGTGGACAGGGATGGGTAACAGCAGAATATGATATGCTGCCAGGTTCTACGGAAAGCAGAAAAATGAGAGCAGCCAAAAAAGGAAAGCAGGATGGTAGATCGCAAGAAATACAGAGGCTTATTGGCAGGTCATTAAGATCAGTAGTAGATCTTAATGGATTTGGTGAACGTACTTTATGGATTGATTGTGACGTAATTCAGGCTGATGGTGGAACTAGAACAGCAGCTATAACTGGAAGTTTTGTAGCTATGGTGCAGGCCTTTAATAAATTAAAGGATGAAAACTTAATTGATAAAATACCTGCAAAAAACTTTGTATCGGCAATTAGTGTAGGAGTAGTTAACGAAGAGAACCTACTAGATTTATGTTATGAAGAAGACAAAAATGCTAAAGTAGATATGAATATAGTGATGACTAACAGAGAAGAATTCGTAGAAATACAGGGTACTGGGGAAGAGTCTCCTTTTTCTATGGGAGAATTGATGAATCTTTTAGAATTAGCTAAGAAAGGCTGCAATGATTTGTTTGATATACAAAAAAATGTATTGGGTAAAGAAATTACTAAAGAAATTATGGAGGACTAATGGAAAAAGTAATTCTATCTTCAAATAATAAAGACAAGATCAAAGAAATTAAGGAAATATTACAAGATGTAAATGTGAAAATTTTTTCCAAAAAAGATTTAAAACTTGAAAAAATAAGGGTAGTAGAAAACGGTAAAACTTTAGAGGTAAATGCACTCAAAAAAGCAAGAGCGATATCGAGTTTAATTGAAGGACATATTGTAATAGCAGACGATACAGGTCTATTCGTTGATGCTTTAGATGGCGAACCCGGTATATATGCCGGAAGATACAGCGGAGAAAATGCTACCTATGAAGAAAATAATGAAAAACTCCTTGAAGAGCTAAATGGTATTAAAGGGATTAATAGAAGTGCTTATTTTATGACAGTTGCTGTGATAATAGATAAAGAAGGTAATGAACATATATTAAATGGAGTTTGCAAAGGTAGAATTTCTGAAGAATATAAAGGAGAAGGCGGATTCGGGTATGATCCATTATTTATACCTGAAGGCTTCGATAAATCTTTCAAAGAAATGGGAAGAGATGAAAAGAATAAGATTAGTCATAGAAAAAAAGCTCTTGAAAAAGTTAAATTTAAACTAGAGGAAATCCTAAATGAGAATAGTTGTAATTAGCGACACTCATAGGTGTGTAAATAAACTGATTAATAATTTGAAAAATGAAAAATTAGACTTAATCATTCACTTAGGAGACTACATAAGGGATGCAGAAATAATAGAAAATGAATTGGGATTTGAAATTATTAAAGTAAAAGGAAACTGTGATATTAGTGAACTTGATGAACAGGATGAAATAATACTAAATATTAAAGATAAAAAAATCTTAGTTACCCATGGTCATAAATATAATGTCAAGTTTACTTTAGACAATCTGCACTACAGAGTTGAAGAAATAGAAGCTGATATAGTTCTCTTTGGACATACCCACAAGCCATTTAATCAAAATATAAATGATGTTTTATTCTTTAATCCAGGAAGCCCTACAAATCCGAGAAATACTCCAGATAAAACTTATGGAATAATTGATATAGATGACAAAATAAAGTCTAAAATAATAAAGTTTTAAAAAAAACACCCTCAGGGTGTTTTTTAATCTTCGTTTAGATCACTTATTTCCATTTCTTCTTCTATTTCACTAAATATAGTAAATTTTCCATAACCTTGTTCGAAAAGCCTATTTAACTGCTTGCCCATTTTATTTCTTCTTTCATATAATCCTACGATGTAATTTTTTCCTCTAAATTTATCAGCTGCTTTAATAACAGAAGCAAAATTATCCCTTTTATCGTAAAGCATAACCAATTTTTCATCTCCAGGTACTTTAAATTTTTCCTTTATTAACTGGTTTGCAAGTCTTTCGAAACCAATAGAAAAACCGATAGCTGGAATTTTTTCGCCTATAAAATTACCTATCATTTCATCGTATCTTCCTCCACCTGCAATAGAATATCCTAGGTCTTTATAAGATATTTCGAAAATGGATCCAGTGTAATATCCCATACCTCTTACCAATGTGAAATCAAAGATAATTTCAAAATTTTCTTCTCTTATATCATTAATTGCATTTATAACAGTTTCTATTTCCTTTATAACAGTTTCTTCTACTCCGTATTTAGTAAGAGCATCCATACCCTTATCATTAATATTAGCAATTGCATTGAGAATGTTTTTGATTTTAACATCATTGTACTCTTTTTTATATAACTCTTTTTCAACACCCTCTAAACCAATTTTATCTAATTTGTCCATTGTTATACAAACATTTTCAAAATTTTCGATTTTAAACCCGCAGTGAACCACTACATTTTTTAAAATTCTTCTATCATTTATTCTTACTACAAAATCTTTAACATTAAGTTTGGTTAGGGCTTTAGCAGTAGTTGAGATGAGCTGTATTTCAGCCATTTTGCTTTCATCGCCTATTATATCTATATCACACTGCTTAAAGCTTCTATATCTTCCTTTTTGAGCCCTTTCAGCCCTAAAAACATTACCTACCTGCATGGCTTTAAAAACCATTGGAAGTTCGCCACGACTGTTACAATAAAATCTACTTAAAGGAACTGTAAGATCGTATCTCAGTCCTAAATCTGCTAATTCGTCAACTTCTATAGGTTCACGGTTTAAAGATTTTTTTAATTTTTTACCTCTTTTCAAAATCCTGTAAATTAATCTTAAATTATCTCCTCCATCACTTCCTAAAAGTCTTTCTATATTTTCAACAACAGGAGTTTCAATAAGTTGAAACCCATCTTTTTTATAAGTATTAACTATTATTCCCTCTATATAATCTCTTATTTCTTTTTCTTCTGGAGCAAAATCTCTCATACCCTTTGAAGGGTTAACATTTATGTTCATAATACCTCCTATAATTCAAATGTATCGTAAGAATTTGACTTTAAATCTATGTAAAGCAGCTTATTTGTAAGTAAGTCTCCCTTATCTGTTAAGAGTTTAACCACTTCATTTACTTCAAAGGAAGCTATCAAAGATGCAATATGGGGCAGATTTCCCATAGACTGAACTTCTTTATTAGGTTCTTCCTTATTTTGATAGATTTTAGAAATGGTTTTATCTCCAGGCATAATTACAGAAACTTGACCGTACCATCCACCGATGGCACCGTGTACTAAAGGGATATTATTTTTATCTGCGAATTCTTCTAATAAAAACCTGGTTTTAACATTATCAACAGCATCTATTATACAGTTTGCATTTTTAGGTAATAGCTTATTTATATTTTTTTCAGTAATTCTATTTTTTATTGCTGTAAAATCAACATTAGGATTTATTAGTTTTACTCTTTTTTGAGCTTCTACTACCTTCCATAAACCAAGATTTTCAGAAGTTGATAGTAGTTGTCTATTCAAGTTTGATTCGTCGAAAACATCACCATCTAAAGCTGTTATTTTTTCAACACCTATTCTGCTTATGAATTCTAAGATATAGCCACCTAATCCACCGCAACCAACTACACAAACGTGAGACTTATTAAGTTTTACAATATCCTCTTCAGATAAAGCATTTAGATTTTTAATATACCTATTATCCATAATATCACCCTTTGCATAAAAACTATAATATAGTATAACATAAGTTTATTATTTTTAAAAAAATAATTTATTTTTACATATAATTATTTTTAATATATACTAATTATACAATAACTTAAAAAGGGTGATACAATGAAAAGCGAAGGATTCATTAGAGTAGGTGCTGCTGCTCCTAAAATTAAAGTAGCAGATTTAGAATATAATAAAAAAGAGATAATTAAAAATATAAAAATAGCTGAAGATAACAAGGTGGATGTACTTGTTTTTCCTGAGTTATCTATCACAGGATATACCTGTGGTGACTTGTTTTTCCAAAGTCTTATTAACAATAAGACTGAAGAATTAATATTAGAAATACTAAAATTTACTGAGAATAAAAAAATACTTATATTTTTAGGAGCTCCTATTAGTGAAGAAGGAAGCTTATATAACTGTGCTATAGCTTTAAACAAGGGAGAAATCTTAGGAGTTGTGCCGAAGACATTCATACCAAATTATAATGAATTTTATGAAAAAAGATGGTTTGCTTCAGGAAGTAACATTTCACAATCTCAGATTAAAATAGGACAAGGAAAATATAATTTTGGCAGGGACTTGTTATTTCAATGTGAAGATAGAGAGTTAATGGTAGGAGTTGAAATCTGTGAAGATTTATGGGCACCTATTACCCCCGGTCAGGTTCAATCACTTAGTGGAGCTAATCTTATAGTTAATTTATCAGCATCAAATGACATAGTAGGTAAAAGCATATACAGGGAACAATTAATTTCTCAACAATCTGCAAAATGTATTTCTGGATATGTTTATTCATCTGCAGGATACGGAGAATCTACTACGGATTTGGTTTTTGGTGGAAATATAATTATAGCTGAAAATGGAAAAATTATAGAAAATAATAAAGATTATAATATAGATGGTAAGTTTGTTTATAATGATATTGACATAGAAAAAATGAATAAGGATAGGGTTAAAAATACAGTGTTTAACGATAGTAAAAACCATAAAAGAGAATATAGAAAAATAGAATTTTCTTTGGATAATAAAGAAGTTAAACTTAAAAGGGCTATTGATCCTTATCCATTCGTACCTCAAAAGGAAGAAGATAAGGAAGAAAGATGTAGTGAGATATTTAATTTGCAAACTATGGCTTTAGCAAAAAGGATAGAGCATATAAATACTAAATCTCTTATTATAGGAATATCCGGCGGACTCGATTCCACTCTTGCTTTGTTAGTTTCTGTAGTTACTGCTGATATCCTTGGGAAAGACAGGAAATTCATTAAAGGAATTACTATGCCAGGTTTTGGTACTACTGATAGAACATACAACAATGCTTTAGGCTTGTTGGAAGAATTAGAGGTAGACTTTGAAGAGATAAGTATAAAAGATGCATCATTACAACATTTCAAAGATATTAATCACAATGTAGATAATCACAATATAGTATATGAAAACACACAGGCTAGAGAGAGAACCCAAATACTAATGGACAAGGCCAATCAATTGAATGGTATTGTAGTTGGTACAGGGGATTTGTCTGAAATTGCCTTAGGTTGGTCAACTTACAATGGAGATCATATGTCTATGTACGGTGTGAATTCAGGAATTCCAAAGACTTTAATTAGATACGTGGTTAAATGGGCATCAGAATATAAATTTTCTGGAAGAGTTAGAAAGATATTAGTAGATATTTTAGATACTCCTGTAAGTCCGGAATTACTGCCACCGGATGGTAAAGGAAATATAAAACAAAAAACTGAGGAAGTAGTTGGACCTTATGAACTTCACGATTTTTTCCTTTATAATACAGTAAGAAATGGATTTTCTCCAAAAAAAGTTTTTTATTTAGGTAAGATAGCCTTCAAGGATACGTATGATGAAAAAACTATAAAAAAATGGTTGGAAAATTTTTATAAAAGATTTATAAGTCAACAATTTAAAAGATCCTGTATTCCTGATGGTCCCAAAATAGGAAGTGTAGCCTTGTCTCCAAGAGGTGACTGGAGAATGCCAAGCGATGCATCAATATCTACTTGGTTGGAAGAAGTAAAATCAATATAATAAAAAGGTAAAAGCTTGATGATAATATGATACTTCCAAAGTAGACAGTCTAATTAATTAAAATTTAGACTATCTATTTGGAGGTATTTTTATCCTCGTTCAATAGCAGTTAGTCCTGTTCTTACCAATTCTATAATACCAAAAGGTTTTACTAACTCTATAAAAGCATTGTTCTTGTCTTCATCTCCAGTTAGTTCTACTGTGATAGATTTTAGTGAAATATCAACAGTTTTTCCTTTAAAAACATTGGTCATTTGAATAATTTCATTTCTATTTTCAATTGGAGAAGAAATTTTTACAAACATTAGCTCTCTCTGTATTGATTTTTTACAAGTTAAATCAGTTATTTTTATTACATTAATAAGTTTATTTAACTGTTTTGTAATTTGTTCTAATATTTTTTCATCTCCTGTAACCGTTACCGTTATTCTTGAAGTTTTTGGATCCATAGTTTCAGCTACATTAAGTGAGTCTATGTTATATCCTCTACGTGTAAATAATCCTGCTACCTTACTTAGGGTACCTGAATAATTTTCTACAAGTATTGCCAATACGTGTCTTTCACCTTTCATCAATCTACCTCCATTATATAAATTTCTTTAGGCTATTCCTATATTTTTCTTTTCCAATTCTTTGATTTTAGTCGGTAAAGTAGGAAATTTTGGATCTACTTTACATTCTATTAGACAGGGTCCTTTTTTAGAGAATGCCATCTTAAGCTTTATTTTTATTTCATCATTATTATTTATTTGAACACCATCAATATCATAGGCTTCGGTTAATTTCATAAAGTCAGGGTTGAATCCAATAGCTGTACCGTAGTGATTATTTTCTCCAAATAAACTTTCCTGCATTTCACGTACCATACCTAAACTATTGTTGTTGAAAATAATAATTTTAAGATCTAAATTATTTTCTCTCAATACAGCAAGTTCACCAATCAACATCTGCATGCCACCTTCTCCTGACATTGCTACTACAGTATCTGATGGAGATGCAAACTTAGCGCCTATAGCAGCTGGAATGCTGTATCCCATAGTACCTAATCCGCCTGAAGTAAAGAATTTTCTGTTTTTAGAAGCTTTATAAAAATGAGTAGCCCAAATTTGATTTTGACCCACATCTGCTGTTATGACAGTATTTCCCTTTAGTAAGTTTGATACTTCTCTTACTACAAGACAGGGATTAACTTTGTTTATGTTTGTATTTAAACTCAAAGCCTTTTGAAAGTAAGATTCTCTGTCTTCCATAATTTTTTTAGACCACTTTTCCCATATAGGTTTGTATTCAAATTGGTTTAGAGATGTTAATACTTTTTTAGCATCTCCTACTATAGGTATATGAGTTTTTATATTCTTTCCGATTTCTGCTGGATCTATATCAATATGAATGATAGATTGATTTTCCTTAAAGGAATATTTAGATGTTGTTCTATCTGCAAGTCGAGCTCCTATAACAATTAAAAGATCTGCTTTATTTAGCGCTCTATTAACAAAAGGATATCCATGAGAACCTAGTAGACCTGCAAAATAATCTGAATCATTATCAAAACTGTCTACTCCCATTAGAGAACAAGCTACAGGGATCTTAGTTTTTTTAATAAATTCTTCAAGTTCATTTCTTGAGTTAGAGGAAGCTATGCCTCCGCCTACACAAACAAGCGGGTTTTGAGCTCTATTAATTTCCTTCACAGCCTTTTTTATTTGTCGCATATTACCTACATATGTAGGTTTATAACCTCTGATATCAATCTTTTCAGGATAATCTAACTCCATTAATTGATTTTGTATATCTACAGGTAGGTCAATTAGAACAGGACCTTTTCTTCCGGTGTTAGCCAGATAAAAAGCTTCTTTTATAAATTTGGGTATATCTTTAGCTTTTTTAACTAAAAAATTATGTTTGGTAAAGGGTTCCGTTGCTCCTATTATATCGGCCTCTTGGAACATATCAGAACCAATACTTTTAGAATCCACCTGTCCTGTTATTACGACTAAAGGAATGGAATCCATATAAGCAGTTGCTATTCCTGTTATTAGATTTGTTGCTCCCGGTCCAGAGGTTGCAATACACACACCTACAGCATCATTATTTCTTGCATAACCATTTGCCATGTGACCGGCAGATTGCTCGTTTCTAACTAATATATGATTTATATTTGATTTTCTCAATGCTTCGTAAAAAGGCATAATTGCAGCCCCAGGGTAACCAAATATAGTATCAATATTTTCTAACTCTAAACATTCTACTACTAATTCTGATATTTTCTTCTTCATAATACACCTCTTTAAAAATTAATATTTAGTAAGTGATTATAGCAAAATTGTTACATAAAATCAACAAATTAATAATTTTAATTTAATAAGTTGATTTTAATTTTGAAAACAAGAAGATTTATTGTATAATGGTTATAAGTATTTAAAGTATATTCATTTTATATCATTTAAGTTAAATAAATTTCATAAAATTTAAGGACTGGAAGTTAGGCTAATTAATAATAAACTTGATATATGCTTTGAATTACTATAAAAACTTTAAATGAAAGGAGCAGCAATGTGAAATCTTTTTATATAAGACGGATTATTTCTATATTAATTACAATAATATTAATAACATCCTTAACATTTACCATGATGCATTCAATACCAGGAGGCCCTTTCACTAGAGAAAGACCGGTTCCTGACGAGATACTAAGAGCATTAAATGAAAAATATAACTTAGATGATCCTAAAATAGTTCAGTATTTTAACTATATGAAAGGACTGGTAACATTTGATTTGGGTCCCTCATATTCTAAAACTGGAACATCTGTAAATGAAATGATAGAATCCGGGTTTCCAGTTTCAGCTAAGATAGGATTGATGGCTACCCTATTGATTATAGTAATAGGAATACCCTTCGGTATAATATCGGCACTTAAACAAAACCAAACTATAGACTACGTCGTCATGGTTATAGCAACCTTAGGGATAACTGTCCCCAGTTTTGTTATAGCGACTTTGTTTATATACTTTTTTGCAGGAAAGTTGGGGTGGGTACCAACCTTTGGGCTGAGTACTCCAGCTAGTTATGTTGGCCCTGTGTTGGCTTTAGCAGGATATTCGCTATCTTTTGTAACAAGACTTACCAGGTCTAGTATGCTTGAAGTTATGAGGCAGGATTATATAAGAACTGCAAGAGCTAATGGGCTTAAAGAATTTTCAGTAATATACAAACATGCCATTAAAAATGCACTTATACCTGTAGTAACTTATATTGGACCTATGATTGCAGCAATTCTAACAGGATCTTTTGTAATAGAAAAGATATTTGCAATAAATGGAATAGGAAGGCACTTTGTTGAAAGTGTTTCTAATAGAGATTATACAACCATTATGGGTATAACTGTTTTTTATGCTTTTTTCTATTTGATAATGATTTTCTTAGTAGATATAGCTTATTCATTATTAGATCCTCGAATAAAGCTTAAGGAGGGGAAATAATGGATAAGAATAAATTCGAATTTATAGAACAAACAGGAGAAGAAAAAGAAACTATAAGACCTAGTCTAACTTATTGGGAAGATGCTTTTAGAAGGCTGAAAAAAAACAAGTTATCAGTGATAGGTTTTGTAGTTGTAATTTTAATAATTTTATTTGGTGTAGTTGGACCTTATCTAACACCTCATACATATTCTTCACAGATTAACGAATATAAAAATCTTGGTCCTGTTCTTGAAGTTCACGAGGTGGACGGGAAGTATTTCCATGTATCAAAGGATTATAATATGTTTTTATTGGAAGAGGATGGAACTTTAATAGAGAGATTAGACCTAAATCCTATGGACAGAGATATGATAAATAAAATATATACATATACACTAGGAGAAGAAGAGGTTATTTTAGACTTTTCATATAATCTACTACCAAACAAACAAGGTTATGATTATGATTATACAATAGAATATAATGGAGAAATTTCTAAAACTCCTTCAGGGAATAAATTTAATAAACTTTTTCCTTTTGGGACTGATAACTTAGGTAGAGATTTATTAACAAGAGTTATGTACGGTGCTAGGATTTCTTTATTAGTTGCCTTTGTAGCCACTATGGTTAACTTTTTCATAGGAGTAATATACGGAAGTATATCGGGATTTGAAGGTGGTAGAGTAGATAATGTTATGATGAGAATAGTAGATGTTATTAACTCAATCCCACTTGTAATATATGTTATATTGCTTATGGTATGGTTTAGAGGTGGAGGTTTGATGAATATTATCATAGCCTTAAGTAGTGTTTACTGGGTTGCAATGGCCAGACTTGTAAGAGGCCAGATGTTGTCAATTAAGGAACAAGAATTTGTACTTGCAGCAAAGGTAATGGGAGTTTCTAAAAGAAAGATAATTTTTAGACATCTAATCCCAAATGCTATGGGACCTATTATAGTTTCAATGGCCATGATGATTCCTTCAGCGGTTTTTACGGAATCTTTTCTAAGCTTTATTGGGTTGGGAGTTTCAGCACCTCAAGCATCATGGGGTACTTTAGCTAACAATGCACTATCAGGATTACTTTCTTATCCTTATCAGTTGTTTTTCCCAGCTTTGTCCATAGCTTTTACTATGTTGGCATTTAATTTTATAGGCGATGGGTTGAGAGATGCTTTAGACCCTAGATTGAGAAAAGGATAATGCATATGGAAAATAAAAAAGAATATATACTAGAAGTTAATAATTTAAAAACATCATTTTACACACATGTTGGAGAAGTTCAAGCTGTAAGAGGCGTAGATTTTAAAATGAAAAAGGGAGATCTGCTAGGAATAGTTGGAGAATCCGGAAGTGGAAAAAGTGTTACAGCACTTTCAGTAATGAAGTTGATAGATGTACCAGGAAAAATAAAAGAGGGTCAAATATTATTTGACGGAGAGGACATAACAGGCTATTCTAATAGAAAGATGTCTAATCTTAGAGGAAATGAAATTGCTATGATATTTCAGGATCCAATGACTTCATTAAATCCTGTATTTAAAATCAAGAATATTATGACAGAAGTTATAATGAGACATCAAAAAGTAAATAGAAAAAAAGCTGTAGAAAAAGCAATCGAGATGTTGGATTTAGTAGGGATTCCAGAACCTGCAAAAAGAATCAATTCATATGCTCATGAATTTTCAGGAGGAATGAGACAAAGAGTTATGATTGCAACGGCATTATCATGCGATCCTAAATTGTTGATAGCAGATGAACCTACTACTGCATTAGATGTTACAATACAGGCCCAAATTTTAGATTTAATGAAGGATATAGCAAAGAAACTTAATACATCTATTATAATAATAACACATGATTTAGGAGTTATTGCTGAAACATGTAAAGATCTAGTGGTTATGTATGGTGGTATGATAATGGAAAAAGGAAGCGTTGAAGAAATATTTGCTAATCCTCAACATCCATATACAAAAGGTCTTTTAAAGTCTATTCCAAGGATGGATAGAGAGCAAAAAGAAAGACTTTTACCAATAGAAGGGTCTCCGCCTGACTTGCTTTCTCCACCAAAAGGATGTCCTTTTAGTACAAGATGTCCTAGAGTAATGAAAATATGCCAAGAAAAAGAACCTCCAAAGTTTTTAGCTGGAGAAAATCATTTATCAGCTTGCTGGTTGCTTCATGAAAATGCGCCGGTGGTAGAAGGCTATAGCAAAGGAGGGGAAGCAGATGAAAGATAAACAAGTTTTATTAGAACTCAAAAATCTCAAAAAGTATTTTGATGTTACTCAGGGTTTATTTAAGAGGGAAAAAACCTATTTAACAGCTGTAGACGATGTAACTTTTCATATATATAAAGGGGAAACATTTGGATTAGTTGGAGAATCTGGGTGTGGTAAATCCACATTGGGGAGAACGATAGTTAAACTGTACGAACCAACTGATGGTCAGATAATATTTGATGGAAATGATATAAGTAATATTTCCCAAAAAAAAATGTTAAAGTATAGAAAAAGATTGCAAATGATATTCCAAGACCCATATGCTTCCTTGAATACAAGGATGACGGTATCAGAAATAATAGGCGAAGGAATGGAAACTCATAACTTATATACTGAAGATGAAAGAAGAGAAAGAGTATACCAGCTACTTGAAACTGTAGGATTAAAGAGGGAACATGCAAGTAGATATCCTCACGAATTTTCCGGGGGACAGAGACAAAGAATAGGTATAGCTAGGTCACTAGCTGTAGAACCTGACCTTATAATATGTGACGAGCCTATTTCGGCTTTAGATGTATCTATACAAGCTCAGGTAGTAAATATGTTGGAAGACCTTCAGAGGGAGATGGGACTTACCTATTTATTCATAGCTCATGACTTATCTATGGTAAAACATATATCAGATAGAATTGGAGTTATGTATTTAGGAAAGCTTATGGAGATAACCAGTAGTAATGAACTTTATAAAAAACCCCTACATCCATATACTCAGGCTTTATTATCTGCAATACCAATACCTGATCCAAAGCACAATAAAGATCATAAAAGGGTTATTTTGGAAGGTGACGTAAAAAGTCCTATTAACTTAGGGGAAGGCTGTAGATTTAACACAAGATGTAGATATGCTGAAGATCTTTGTAAAACAAAAACACCAGAATTGGTAGAAATAGAAAAAGAACACTTTGTAGCATGCCATTTTGTTAAGAAAATAAATAATTTGTAAAAATCAATAAGCTTTTTACCGGTAGTATACTACTGGTTAAAGATAAAAAAATTAAGGGAGGAATAAAAAAATGAAGAGAAGAATTTTAGCAATTTTAGTAGTGATGTCACTTGTTTTTACATTGGCATTGACAGGATGTACACAACCAGCTGATGAACCAGAAGAACCAGCTGAAGAAAATGGTGAAGAAGAACCAGCTGAAGAGCCTGGTGAAGAAGAAGAACCAGCTGAAGAGCCGGAGGAAATGGTGTTTAACTGGAATGTAGGAGCAGATCCAAAAACTATAGATCCATGTTTAAATGGTGCTTCTGATGGTGGAGACGTTATAAACCAAACATTTGAAGGATTAGTTAGAGAGAAAAGCGGTAAAGTTTTACCAGGTATAGCAGAAGATTGGGAAGTTTCTGATGATGGATTAACTGTTACATTCAATCTAAGAGAATCTCAATGGTCAGATGGTTCTGAATTGACAGCTAACGATTTTGTATACTCTTGGAAAAGAGGAATGGACCCAGCTACTGCATCTGAGTATTCTTGGATATGGGAGTACACAAATGTCAAAGGCGCTGCGGATGTAGTTGATGCTGCATACTTAGCTGAATCTGATATAGGTGAAGATCAAAGTGAAGAAGAATATGAAGAACAAGAAAC
Organism: Eubacteriales bacterium; assembly: GCA_046482875.1. Lineage (GTDB taxonomy): Bacteria > Bacillota > Clostridia > Tissierellales > Dethiosulfatibacteraceae > UBA8670. The sequence goes on from JAWOEG010000012.1 coordinate 31,891, forward strand.
TGAGAAAGCAGAAG
>JAWOEG010000088.1:0-24485 GCA_046482875.1 Eubacteriales bacterium
CCCTGGACTCCATTTCGAAGCAGGAGATGGGAAGAGATATCCGATAAAAACAGACATCAAGTGTGAAAACGATATCATAAGCCTGACTGAGAAAGGGATGGATTCTAGAAAGAAATTGTCCAAGTTACAAGAAGATAGTTCTGATTACAACCCAAACGAATTCGCATCCTATATTGAAGAGGACATACGTAACCTACTAAAAAGGGAGGATATTCTCCAGAGCCATGTTGAAGTCATTCAGGGGGCTCTTGATGAGATAATATTAGAAGAATATGGTCTCACAGACACATCACAAAACATACAAAACATAATCAAAGTAATAGATGACATAGCCTTCCAAACTAACCTACTGGCACTAAATGCAGCAGTAGAAGCAGCAAGAGCAGGACAGCACGGAAAAGGCTTTGCAGTAGTAGCAGAAGAAGTAAGAAACCTAGCAGGAAGAAGTGCAGAAGCAGCAAAAGAAACAACAAAACTAATAGAAGGATCCATCAAAGATGTAGAAAAAGGTACCGATATAGCTAATGAGACTGCAAAAGCATTAGAAGACATAGTAGAAGGAATAGACAAAACAAGTGAACTAGTATCACAAATATCATCAGCATCCAACGAACAAGCAACAGGAGTAGCACAGATAAACGACGGAATAGAACAGGTATCAGAAGTAGTACAAAACAACTCAGCAACAGCAGAAGAAAGCGCAGCAGCAAGTGAAGAACTAGCATCCCAAGCTGAGATGTTAAAAGAAATGGTAGCACAATTTAAACTAAGAGACTCAGTACAAAATGCAAAGGAAAGTATAACTAAAAGAAAGATAAAATCACTACCTAAATCAACTAAGAAAAATAAACATAATGAAGAATCAGAACCGAGTATTGATTTAGATGATGACTTTGGTAAGTATTAACAAAAGTATTAGTAATTAATTATATCCACCGACTGGTATTAGGTCGGTGGATACATAATAATTGTTAACATAAAGGAAGATGTGTTATGATAAAAATAAATCATAAAGAATTTCAAACTTTAATAAAATATATAAAAAAATATTATGGAATTGATTTAATTAAGAAGAAAAATCTTATTGAAGGTCGGTTAAATAATGTAATAGTTACCAAGGGTTTCGATAATTTTTCCGACTACCTAGATTATGTAGACAAGGATAGTTCTGGAAAAGAAGCCACTTATCTAATCGATAAATTAACAACAAATCACACATATTTTATGAGAGAAGAAAAACACTACGATTTTATGGAAAATAGTGTTCTTCCCTACTTTCAAAACACTATTAAGGATAGGGACCTAAGAATTTGGAGCGCAGGATGTTCCAGTGGCGAGGAACCTTATACAACCGCTATTCTACTAAAAGAATTTTTCAACAACAATTTTATAAATTGGGATAGTAAGATTTTAGCCACAGATATATCTTCTACAGCTTTAAATACTGCATTAGAAGGTGTATATTCTGAAACTACTTTGAGCAAATTACCTAATGTTTGGAAAATGAAATATTTCCAAAAAACAGGATTAAATAAATATAGGATATCCGAAGAAATTAGAAGAGAAGTAATCTTTAGGAAATTTAATTTAATGAACAAGACTTTTCCATTCAAAAAAAAGTTTCATTTAATATTCTGTAGAAATGTAATGATATATTTTGATAGAAAAACCAAAAATGAACTGATTGAAAAATTTTATAATCACACTATTAAAGGCGGATACTTATTTATAGGTCATTCTGAATCTGTTCCAAGAGATGAAACTAGGTATAAGTATGTAATGCCATCTATTTATAGAAAGGTATAGCTATGAAAATTAAACGAAAAATCAGAGTACTAGTAGTAGATGATTCTATGCTTTTTAGAAAAACTATTTCTGCAGGTTTAGAGTCGGATCCAAGTTTTGAAGTAGTAGGTACTGCCAGTAACCCTTATGAAGCAAGGGATAAAATTTTAGAATTAAGGCCAGATGTAATGACTTTAGATGTTGAAATGCCAAGAATGACAGGAATTGAATTCTTGAAAAAATTAATTCCTCAATATCCTTTACCTGTGGTTATGATTAGCTCTGCTGATATTAAGGTTTTTGATGCTGTAAATTCTGGAGCAGTTGATTTTATAGAAAAACCTAAAATAAAAGATAAAAGGGAGCTAGAATCTTTTTATAAAGAGCTTATATTAAAAGTAAAAATAGCATCTACTGCACGTATAAATAACAAAAAAATTAAAAAGAAAAAACATACAATAAAAAAAGTTACATCACAAAATTTTAAAAGCAATAACCATATTATAGCAATAGGTGCCTCTACCGGAGGAACTGAAGCTGTTTATAGTATCATTAAAGCTTTTACAAAGGATATGCCCCCTATTTTAATAGTACAGCATATGCCTCCTGTTTTTACACAAATGTATTCCGAAAGATTAAATAAAAATTGCTCTTTATACGTAAAAGAAGCAGCAGACGGAGATGTAATAGAAGCAGGAAAAGTATATATAGCTAAGGGTGGTTTCCAAATGAAAGTAATAACTAAAGGAAGCAAAAAAATTATTTCCATTTATGATGGAGATAAGGTAAATGGTCATCGTCCTTCAGTAGATCCTATGTTTAATACAGTAGCCGACATATATGGTCCTACAAGTATAGGAGTTATACTTACGGGAATGGGTACTGATGGAGCAAAAGGTCTCTTGAAAATGAAGAAAAAGGGTGCCTTTACTATAGGTCAAGATGAAGAATCCTGTATAGTTTATGGAATGCCTAAAGTTGCTTATAATATAGGTGCTGTAAGTATTCAAAAAGATATTTCTGAAATACCAAGTGAAATAATTGAACACCTTTCCCGACTAAGAAGGAGAAAAAAATAATGAAAATTTTAATAGCAGAAGATGATATGATCGGAAGAAAATTACTGGAAAAATTTTTAAATGAATACGGAAAATGTGATATTGCAGTAGATGGGATAGAATCTTTGGAAAAATTTATAGAATCATATGAAAATGAAAGCCCTTATGATTTAATGTGCTTAGATATAATGATGCCTAAACTAGATGGCTTAAGAGTTTTAAAAGCTGCTAGAGATTATGAAAAAAAGAATTCTATAAAAAAGAAAAATCAAACAAAAATTATAATGACTACTGCCCTAAATGATAAAAAAACTGTGGAAAAATCTTATGAGTTTGGTTGTAATGGTTACGCTTGGAAGCCTATAGATTTAGATAAATTTGAAGAAGTCTTAGTTAATTTAGACTTAATAGATGGAGAGTGATAGTTTGAATAATGATTTTTATAAATCCCTTATTAAAGAGGGTCCTTTTGCATATTCTTATAATATGCTTGTAATGAAAAATAATAAACCTGTAGATTTTGAAATTCTAGATACTAATAATTCTTTTTTAAAAGTAACAGGGATAGATTTAAAATCGGAAACAACTAATTTAGCCTCCCACTTCCTTCCTAATTTATACAAAGAAGATAGCGATTTCTTAAAAAAGATAAACAAAATTTGTATTAAGAAAACTTTAGAAGAATTCAAGTTTTATTCTGTTGATTTAAATAAATGGTTTAGGTTTTATATCAAATGTATTGACAGAACACATTTTACCCTTTTTTTTACAAATATTACAGAAGAATTAGAAGAACATAATCGAAACACGGAAAAACTTATAGAGCGGGAAAAGGACCTTAGAATAATTAACAACCGATTAAAAAAGGCAGAACAAGAAAAAATAAAAAACGAAAAAAGAAATATTACAATAATTAATTTATTGAATTACCAAGCAAATTCTATTAATGAATATCTTGAATACACATTAACTGAAATATTAAGAATTACTGGAAGCAAATACGGCTTTATAATGCTTTACAATGTAAAAAATGAAGACTTTACTCATATAGCCTCATCTAAAGGAATCAATCCTCTAACTAGTGATTATGAATCAACGGAAAACATAGAAAAGAAAACAATCAAATTCGCTAAAAATTTAATAACCACATTGAAGCCTAAAATATACAATTTACATAAAGATAATTTTGTCTTTAAAGGTTTTAAAAATTCTCTTTACGTGCCAATATTTGAAGGACGGGATATTTTTTCAATAGTGGGTTTAGCTGAAAAGAAATTTGATTTTTCACAAAATGATATTCAAAATATAACCATCATAATGGAAAATATAAACCACTCGATAAACAGAATGATCATAGAAGAAGAACTTATTTATGCTAAAGAACAGGCAGAGTCTGCTAATATTGCTAAAACACAATTCTTAGCAAATATGTCTCATGAAATAAGAACCCCTATGAATGGTATATTTGGTTTTTTAAAGCTTTTATCTAGAACTGAACTAGATAAAGAGCAGAAAGAATATCTTGAATACATAGAAATTTCATCAAATACACTACTAAACGTTTTAAACAGTATCTTAGATATTACCCAAATCGAAACGGGAAAATATGATTTAAAGAATAGATCCTTTGACTTTTATGATATGGTTGAAAAATTGATATCAGTGAGCAAGCCTAGTGCTGAAGAAAAAAATCTGGATCTTAAGTACACTATTAATAAGGATTTGCCTAAACTTCTTGTAGGTGATTCCAAAAAAATTCAACAGGTTTTAAGAAATTTAATAAATAATTCTATAAAATTCACTGAAAAAGGGAAAATAGAAGTTACAGTAGACTTTGAAATGACTGCAGCTAAAAAGGTAAAGCTTTTTATTTCTGTAAATGATACGGGAATAGGTATACATAAGGATGATGTAGGTAAGCTGTTTAAACCCTTCTCCCAAGTTGATTCTTCTAACACCAGAGACTATGGCGGCTCAGGACTGGGACTATATATTTCTAAAAAAATAGTGGAAACTATGGATGGAAAAATTCAAGTAAATACTAGTATAGATAGGGGAACAGAATTTAAAATCGAGCTAGATTTAAAAGTTTCTATATCTAAAGAATAAAATCAGTTTTTAATTAGTATATAACTAAAAACTGATTTTATTTATATTGACATTATCTCTTTAATTTCTTTTATTTTATCTCTTGCTATGGGTATATTTTTCTTATATTTTTCCATTTTAAGAAGATATGAATTACTTTTTCCTGGAATAAGCTTTTCTATTTTATTTAGATTGATTATAAAGTTTTTATGACACCTATAAAAACCGAACCCTTCTAATTTCTCTTCCCAGAACTTTAAAGTGCCTTTTTCCCAGAATTTTTCATTATTTGTATAAAAGTAAACAGTTCCTTCTTCTACTTCCATATATATCAAATTATCTAAATTTATAAGCATAATCTCTTCATCGGTTTTAATGGATATTTTCTTTTCTTTCAAGAATTCTTTGCTTTTTAATATTCTTTCATTTTCTTTTAATTTTTCCAACTTATGTTTGTTCAATGCCATTTCTACATTGATTTTTAACTTGCTTTCCTCTATGGGTTTAATTATATATCCATAAGACATCGTCTTCTTTGCTTTTTTTATTGTTTTATCATCGCTGTAGGCAGTTAGGTATATAATAGGTATATCTTTCCTTTCATTTATTTTTTCTGCCGTATCTATGCCATCCATATCATCATCTAACATAATATCCATTATAATAAGGTCTACATCTTTTTTTGATAGGTAATTTAAAGCTTCCTTACCACTGCTAAATATTCCTACTACATCAAAGTCTTTTTCTAATCTCTTTTTTATTTCAAGAGCTATCAAGTTTTCGTCTTCAACTACTAGTATTTTCTCTTTACTCATTTTTATACCTCCTATTATCTTTTAAATTTTATAATAAATTTAGTGCCTTTAACCTCTTTTTTTTCTATAGTTCCTTTTAATTGACTTACTAGACTTTCAACTATCTGTAAACCTAAACTTTTATTTCTTAAATCTATATACTTTTCTTTAAAACCTTCTCCATCATCAGAAATTTCTATGAAGATTTCTTCTCCTTTAATATATATATGTGTCCTAATTTCTCCTTTTTCACTACTGTTAAAAGCATGTTGTATTGAATTTGTTATCAACTCATTTACTATAAGCCCACAGTTAATAGCTTTATCAATATTTAGGTCTATACTACTTATATCGGCATAAAATTTAATTTTTTTACTTATTTTATAAGATTTAAGTAATTCTTTTATTATATCTTCTATATATTCCTTGAAATTTATATTATGAATATTCTTAGTTTTATATATTTTTTCATGAAGTAAGGCCATGGATTTAACTCTATTTTCTATATCTTTTAAAGCTTTCTTTACCTTTGTATCTTCTATATAACAGCTCTGCAAATAAAGTAAACTAGAAACAAGCTGCAGGTTATTTTTTACCCTATGATGGATTTCTCTCATAAGTGTTGATTTTTCTTCTACTGATTTGATAAGTTCCTGTTCTCTTTTGTCTTTATTACGCATATCTACAATTGCTTGTGCAAATAATTTTAATAAGTTTATTTCGTTTTCTTTATATTGGGTATATTTTAAAACTGAATCAAAACCTACGAACCCGATACACCTTCCTCTATCCATCATAGGTACGGAAAGAACACTTTTAATATTTTGTTCTTCTAAAATTTCTTTAACCCTATCTTCACTTTTATATTTAGAAACTTCGGGTATTCTAACTATTCTACCTTCCTTATGCTTTCTTACCCAACTTTCTATAATTTCAATAGGTATATTTTGCAAATATTCTATTTGTGGTTCTACTCCTTCTCTACACCATTCGTAAGTGTTGGAAGTAATTTTATTTTCAAAGTCATAATCAAAGGTATAGACTCTATCTGCTTCTACAAATTCCCCTATGTTTTTAAGTGATTCATTAATAAAATCTTCAGATTCACCAGTTGGATAATTTATAAATTTAAATGATATATTCATTAAAATAGATAAAAACTTATTCTTATATTCTAAAGCTTTAGATATTTCTTTTTGATTTGTTATATCTATCATTGTACTTAGGTAATATTTTTCTCCTTGGTTTTCAAGTAGGTCTCCTGACAAAATACCATATCTAATTTTGCCGCCTTTTGTTTTATAAGTTGCTTCCATATTCTTAATTCTACCATTTTTTCTAAATAAATGTAAAATGTTCTCCACTTCTGAGTTTTTAGGTATAATATCTAAGTCTAAAAGAGTTTTACCAATTACATCTTCGTGTTTATATCCTAAAATTTCTATAAAACTTTTATTTACTTCTAAAAATTCTTTTGTTTCAAAGGAATTAATTGCCATAATAGCAGGATTACTTTGGAATATTTTATTGAATTTTTGAAGATTTGCCTGTTCTAAAGTTATATCTTTAGATATTGCATATATACATTTTTTATTATTCCATTCACCAAACCATATTCTAGTATCTACAGATACCAAATTCCCTTCTTTAGTCTCTAAAGGCAGGGGACATTTTCCTCTTTCTGTCTTTAATATATCTGAAAGGATTTTTTTTGCTTCTTTTCTTTTTTCCTTCTGATGTACATCAAGGAAGCTCTTGCCTATAAGCTCTTCTTTTTTATAATTTAATTTTTCTTCTACTTTTTTGTTTACATAAATAATATTACATTTTTCGTCACCAACAAAAACCATGCTATCCATAGTTTCAAAAAAATTAATCTTTTCCATTTAATCCTTCCTTTCCTTCACTTTTATATATTATATCATATGCAAATAAAAAAACACCTGGAAAAATGAATCTTTACAGGTGTCTTTTTACAAATTTTTTTAGAATATTAACTTCAACAACATTATAGCTCCGCCTATTAAAATAACCGGTATAAATAATATTCTCATTATCAAAAAAACTACTCCCATAATAGCTGTAATTGGTATAGCTATAACAGGTAAAAAAGAAAACAAAAATATACATCCGATTATCACAAATAAAATCTTTAGTAACAAGAAACTAACTTTTAATGCTATGGAAATAAATATAAAAAATAGAAAAATTCCTATTAAAGTCTCCATGAATACATCTCCTAATTATTATTTGATTTTATTATACATATCTTAACTTTGATTTTAATTAATTAAAAATTAAAATTACATTAAAGAATTGAACTTTCCTTAATATATATTGACAATTATAAGTATAATGTATATACTTTGATTATCAAAGTAATTAGGTGGTATATATGAGGAAAAATCATAATTCTTTAAATCAAATATTAGTTAAACTATTCAACGACATACTTAAGATAGAAGAAAAATTTCTCTGCAGAGGAGAATTTAAATCTTTGACTATGTCAGAGTTTCATATTATTGAAAATATCGGTATCGGTGAGGGCAAAACAATGTCTGAAACAGCAAAGGCTTTAAGGGTTACTTCCGGTACCCTTACAACGGGTATAGATAACCTTGTAAAAAAAGGATACGTTTTTAGAAAAAGATCTACAGAAGACAGAAGAAAAGTATTGATAAAGCTTACTGAAAAAGGTAACGAAGCCTACAATAAACATTATGAATTTCACGAAGAAATGGTAGCTGATACTCTTATGGAAATACCTAAAGATGAGGAAGAGGTTTTAATTAGAGCTTTATTTAACGTAGATAAGTACTTTAAGAAAAAATACAAATTATAATTGACGGAGGTTTTTTATGAGTATTAAGATTGTCTCAGATAGCACCTGCGATTTACCCAAAGAGTTAGTAGAAAAATATAATATTACAGTAGTTCCATTATCTGTTAATTTTGGTGATAATTCTTACTTAGACGGCATCGAGATTACCAACAAAGAATTTTACACCAAACTTAGAAATTCAGATAAACTGCCTACTACATCTCAGGTGAATCCTGGAGAGTTTGTTGAGGTTTTTAACCAAATTTTGAAAAATGGAGATGAAGTTTTAGGTATCTTTTTAGCAGAAGAATTCAGTGGTACCTTTCCTTCTGCTAAAATAGCTAAGGATATTATCAACTCTGATAATATCCATCTTATTGACTCCAGGGGAGTAACGGGATCTTTAGCCGCAATAGTCCTTGCCGCTGCAGACTTAGTAAAAAGAAATCTTTCTTTTGAAAATATCCAGTTAAGACTAGACGAATATATAAGAAATTCAAAAAGTATTTTAGTTATAGATACTTTAGAGTACCTGGTAAAAGGTGGTAGAATATCTAAAGCTCAAGGTACTGTAGGTTCTGTGCTTAGTCTCAAACCTATTTTAAAAATAGAAGATGGAAAACTTGAAACCTTGACAAAAGTTCGTGGAAGGAAAAAGGGTATAAAGTGGATAGTAAATTGGGTTAAGGATAATGGGTTTGATTTGTCAGATAAGAGAGTTTTTATTTTAGATAGCGATGACCCCGACTTCCATGAAAGCATTAAAAAATCTCTTTTAGAAAACTTCGAAATAGGAGAAGTCATTGACATTCAAGTTGGAGCTGTTGTTGGTACTCACGGCGGTCCAGGATGCGGTGGTATCTGTTTTATTAATGAGAAAATATAAGTTCTAAATATATTCAATTAAATGCCGATATTATAAGAAACAAGGAGGTGTTTTTATGAATAAAGTAGGAATAGACGGAGTAAATCCAATATACAAAAATTACAAGGCTAATAACAAGAGAAAAACAAAAAATAATGAAAAATCAGAAACAAAACAAAAAAATATGGACATAGAAAAAGACAGCATAGCAAATAAAGACTCCACTTATACTAATCTTAGTGAAAAAAATATTAAAACTGTAGATATTCTTAGATCTGAAATGGATAAATCCTATGCAAATTTAAAAAAGTTAATTAGTGATTTAATTTTAAAGCAAAATTCTGAAAGCAAAAAGATTAAACTTAAGGGAGAAATTGCTGAAAAAGCTAAAGAATCAACGGGTAAGAATGGCAGATTTAGTCCTGAAAAATTAAGCGATAAAATAGTTGATTTTGCCAAAAATATTTCAGGAGGAAACAAATCAAAATTTGAAGAATTAAAAAATGCCATTATCAAAGGTTTTGAAGAAGCCGAAAAAGTATTAGGCGGAGAACTTCCAGAAATTTCCAAAAAAACATACAGCTTAGTAATGGAAAAACTTGAAGATTGGAAGTCCGAATAATAATCGCCGCCCTAAATTTCCTCTTCTAATATATGGTTTTTAAAAAATAAATTATATTAGGTGAGGAAATTATTTTTTGTTTATTTCTTCTCCACTTTCCACATATTCAGAACCTAAGTCAACTATCTTGTCCCCTATTTCAAGTCCTTCTAAAACTTCCACATATTCTTTGTATATTAATCCAAGTTTTACTTCTTTTTCCAAAGCCTTTCCCTCATCATAGATATGAACATAATTTTTTTGCCCTACCTTTTTTGATGATCTTTTAGGTATTACGATAGCCTCCCTAATATCTACAATAAAATCCACTTCCCCATAAACTCCAGGCCGTATATCAAAGATACTCTCCTCCATATTGACCTCTACTTTATAAAGTCCTGTTCTTTCATCTGGTATTTCATTTAAAGTTACTACTTCCCCCTCTACTGCTTTATCTTTATCTCCATCTAAATAAACTACTGCTTTACTTCCCTTATCTAGGCTTTCAAGTTTATCTGCTGTAATAAAAGTTTCAAGGAGTTTTCCATTAGTACTTATTACCTGTAGAGCAAGTTCTGACCCTACATCTTCACTTTCTATAATATATACTGCTGCTATCTTACCATCTATTGGACTTTTGACCTTGGTATCCTCTATGGATTTTCTTAGACTTTCTACTTGGTTGTTATAATTTTTGATAGCATTATTGTACTGTTTTAAAACTTGGTTGTAGTTAGATATAGTGTTGTCTAACTGAGATTTTGCCAAAACTCCTTCTTCATATAATTTTGTGTTTTTATCAAGTAATTCCTCTAGATCTTCAAGCTGAATTTTGAGGGTGTCTCTTGAAGTTCTAAGATTGCTTTCAGTTGAATTGAAATTGTTTTGTAGTGTTTCTGAGTTCAATTCAAATAGCATATCTCCTTTTGAAACTACATCTCCTGCTTCTACATATACTTTTTCTACTTTTCCACCCATACCTGTTGTTATATCGAATTTTTCTCTAGTTTCAATTTTTCCAATAGCCATAAATGTTTCTCTTATTTCCATATTTTCAACTTCAAATATTGTAACGGGAGTTTTTTCATTTACCTCTTCTTCTTCTACTTCTGATGTACAAGACGTCACTAAAACTATTGAAATTATAATTAGTAATACTGGTAATATATTTATATTTTTTCTTCTCATTTTATATGCTCCTTTTTTTTAATTTTATTCCTTCTATAAAAGAATACATTATAGGAATGAAAAACAATGTCAAAATTGATGTTATCATAAGTCCGAAAACAAGGGAGAATCCAAACTGTGCATAGTAAACTTCTTTGAAGGCCAAAGGTAAAACCCCACCAATTGTTGTAAGACTTGTAGCTATAACAGGATTAAATCTTGTTTCTCCTGCTTCAACAATTGCTTCGAAAAGACCCATTCCTTCACTTCTCAAATAATTCATATAATCTATTAGTACAATGGCATCATTAACGGCTATACCTACTAGGGCTATCAATGCCATAAAGGAATAAAATCCAAAGTCATTACCTGTTAATGCTAACCCCCATAAAACTCCAATTAAAGCCATAGGTACAGTTGTTAAAATTGCAAAAGGTTGAGCTACTGATCCAAACTGTAATGTAAGTATTATAAATACTAAGAAAACGGCTAAAATCATACTTCTAAATAGGTTTGAGAAGTTTTCCTGTATGCCTTCCACATCTCCTCCTAGCTGCAGCTCTACTCCTGAAGGCATATTATAGTCTGATATTTTATTTTGGAATAACTCTGTTATTTCATTAGCATTGTAACCTTCTCTTAAGTCTGCATCTATTATAACTAACCTATCACCATCAATATGCTTAATGCCTGATATACCACTTATTTCCTGTATTTCAGCAATACTGCCAAGAGGAATATTGTCTCCGCTAATATTAGTCAAGCATATTGTATCCAATGAATTTATATCATATATTGGTGTGCTTGAGCACTTTAGAATAACATCTATTTCGTCTCGTCCATCTTTTATGGTAGTGGCTTCGATTCCTTCAACTATTCCTCTCAACTGCTGGGCTGCATTTATAACAGTTATTCCCATTGTTTGTGCTTTTTTCTCTTTTATATCTATATATATTTGAGGTGCACCTTCTTTAGCAGAAAGTTCTACGTTGTAAACTCCTTCTATTGATTTTAAGATTTCACTATAGTCCTTCGATACTTTTGACAGACCGTCTAAACTATCCCCAACTAACCTTAGACTTATAGGCTTTCCTACAGGTGGCCCTCCACTGGATTGTCCTTCGACAATTATTTCTCCTCCAGGTATTAGCCTTAAATCTTTTTCGATTTTTTCTACTAATTTTATACCGTTTATTTCTCTGATCTCTTTATCTGTAAATGCAGCAGAAATAAAAGCCTTATCTATTTCTCTTCCCCCTACAGTTGTATTGAAGGATTTAATTTCTTCAACACCCATTAGATATTCTTCTACTTCACCTGCTATTTCAGAAGTTTGATCTAATGTATATCCTCCCGGAGTGTCTACTGTAATATTTACAGTATTTGGTTCGTTTTTAGGGAAAAATGCTATTTTTACCATTCCTGAAAATATTAATCCTACACTTCCTACTAAAATTATTATTCCTAAAAAGAATACAAAAGCTTTTCTCAAAGGTTTTTTTAAGATATAAGATATTACCTTCCTATATTTCTTTATAATAATATTTCCCGATTCTTTTTGTTTTTGAAGAAAGAATTCCTTATATGCAAGTATAGATACAAAGAATAGAACGGCAACTATACCAATTTCTAAATTATCTCCATCATTTGAAAATGCATAGAAGCTTAAACCTCCTATCAGTATTATTTTAATAATTGAAGTAATAACATTGTTTAATTTTATATCTTTTTTTAACCTCTTCTTTTTTATAATTATATAAAGAGTAGGCGTTATAATTATTGATATTACAAAGGATGATATAAGGGTAATAATAATAGTTCTAGGAATAGTATTAACAAATTCTCCAAGTATTCCTGGAAGTATAGACAGTGGAAAGAATGCAGCCACTGTAGTCAGGGTAGCAGCTAAAATTGGAAAACCAACCTGATTTATCCCTACTCTTGCAGCTTCTTTCCTGTTTAAACCTTTATTTTTTAGTCTATCGATGTTTTCAATAGCAATAATGGAGTTATCTACTATTAATCCCAGAGAAACTATTATTCCAAGAAGGGCAAATGTATTTAGGGTTATATCAAACAATCCTAGTGAAGCTAAAGTCATAAAGAGAGATAAAGGAATTGCAATAGCAACTATTAAGGATTCTTTAAAGCCTATAAATAAAAACAATACTAATATTACTACAATTAAGCCTGAAAAAGCACTATCCTGTACTTTAGATAAATCATTTCTTACGTTTACAGCAAGGTCACTGGTTACATTGATTTTAATATCTTCGGGATATATATTCCCTCTCATATTTTCCAGCATTTCTTTGACTTCTGTCGAAGTCCCTATAACATCACTGTCAGCTTTTCTTATAATTTCAGCTTTAACTGATTTAAATGTTCTTTCTTCACCTTTCACATAAGTGTTGTTATATTCTACTACTTCTTCACTGGTATCTATGACTTCACCTATATCTTCTATAAAAACAGTACTACCTTTTTGTGTTGTAATACTTGTTTTCCTGATTTCTTCTAAGGATGCCAGTTCTTCATCAACTCTTAAATTATATCTTGATCCATTCATGCTTAATCCCCCTATTGGAAGGGATACATTTAATGAATTTAGAGCATTTTCAACAGAAGTCATGTTCAGTCCATACTGATACATCAGTGGTTTTTTAACAACAACATGAATTTCCCTATCTAAAACACCTTTTAATTTTACTTCTTCTACACCTGAAATTTTTTCTATTTCATTTTTTATATCTTCTGATATGTTAGTAAGTTCAAATATACTATAATTTCCAGCTATAGATATATCCATAAGTGGAATTTCCGAAGTATTGAATGCTCCTACCTCTGGCTTTAAAACTCCTTGTGAAAAATTTATTTCATTGATTAAACTGTCAACTTCAAGTTTCTTCCTGTCAATATCTACTCCTTCATTAAAACTTACAGTAACTGTAGAAAATCCAAAATTGGAATCTGAACTTGTTTCATTCAAATCCTCTAAGCTAGAAAGTTTTCCTTCAATCTTATCCGTTACCAGTGATTCAACATCTTGTGGACTAGCTCCTGGGTAAAATGTTTGAATTATTAGTGTTGGAAAGACTATTTCCGGAAGTGATTCTTTTGGAAGAGTATATATTCCGTTTATTCCAAGTATAATAATCATTATAATTACAAGTGCTGTTATTTGTCTTCTTTTACTGAAAAAATTTGAAGTTTTACCTATTATATTTTCTTTTATGCTAAGCTCTCTTATTTCTTTATTATTATTCAATTTTACCACCTTTTCTGTAAGTTTTTAAAATCATATTTATTATATACCACTATAATTAATTTTTAATACATTTTAATTCTTATTTTTTGATTTTTAATGCAAAAAATACTCCCAGGCATAAATCTGATTATAATTAGATTTTCTACCTGGAAGTATTATGTTTTCCTTATTTATTCTTTTAAATCTTCTAAATTATAAGGAGTTTCTTGATAGACACAGTAGTTTAACCAGTTGCTAAATAGTAGGTTAGAATGTCCTCGCCATTTTATTCTTATATCTTTTTTCGGATCATCATCTATAAAGTAGTTTTTAGGTATTTGAATATTTTCTCCTTTTTTTGAGTCTCTTAAGTATTCGTTTTTTAAAGTTTCTCTATCGTATTCTCCATGTCCCTGTATAAATATCTGTCTCATGTTTTCTGTTGATGCGATATGGATTCCAGCTTCTTCAGATTTAGCTAGAATTTCTAAGTTAGGTACTTTTTTCAATTCTTCTTCTAATATCTGTGTATGTCTGGAATGAGGAGCATAAAATTCGTCATCAAATCCTCTCATAAGTCTTGAGGTTGGTTCTATAACCTTGTGAGAAAACACTCCAAATAATTTTTTTTCTAAAAAATGTCTCTTGACACCATAGTGATGATAAAGAGCCCCCTGTGCTCCCCAGCAAAGATGAAGGGTGCTGAACACATTTGTTTTTGTAAAATCTAAAATTTCCTTAAATTCCTCCCAGTAATCTACATCCTGGTAGGGGATTGTTTCAACTGGAGCTCCTGTTATAATCATTCCATCAAATTTTTCTTTTTTAATATCATCAAAAGTCTTATAAAAGTTGTTAAGATGGTCTCCTTTTGTATTTTTCGTTTTATGAGATTCCATATGAACAAGTTTTAGTTCAACCTGAAGAGGGGTGTTTGCCAACATTCTTATTAACTGAGTTTCTGTCTCTATTTTTTTAGGCATTAAATTTACTACGGCAATTTTCAAAGGTCTTATGTCTTGTGTTTGAGCTCTCAAATCTTTCATTACAAATACATTTTCTTTTTTTAATGTGGAATATGCCGGAAGCTTTTCAGATATTATTATGGGCATTTAATCACTTCCTTTATTGCTTTGTCGAAGTCACCTATTATATCATCTATATTTTCTATGCCTACTGATACTCTTATAAGATCTGGAAGGACGCCTGATTTAATTTGTTCTTCTTCTGTCAGCTGCCTGTGGGTAGTACTTGCAGGATGTAAAATGCTTGTTCTTAAATCTCCTAAATGAACTACCAGCGAAGCCAATTCTAGGTGCTCAGCTAACTTTTTACCGGCTTCAGCCCCTCCTTTTATACCAAATGACAGTATTCCTCCACCACCCTTTGCAAGATATTTGTTTCCTAAATCATATGTTTTATGACTTTCTAATTTCGGGTAGTTTACCCATTCTACGCCTTCATGTTCTTCTAGGAATAAGGCTAGCTTAGATGCATTTTCAGAGTGTCTTTCCATTCTAAGATGAAGAGTTTCCAATCCTTTGTGAAACAAAAATGCATTAAAGGGACTTAGGGTCATTCCATAATCTCGCAGCATTTGTACTCTTGCTTTTGTGATATAAGCTTTCTCTCCAAAATCTTTAACGTATTGAACACCGTGATAACTTTCATCTGGATAAACCAATTCGTCAAATTTTCCATTATCCCAATTGAATTTACCTCCATCAACTATAACTCCTCCTACGCTTGTAGCATGACCATCTATGTATTTAGTTGCAGAATGTATTACTATATCTCCTCCATGGTCAAGTGGATTGCATAGAATTGGAGTAGCTATTGTGTTATCAACAATAAATGGAACATCCATTTTCTTAGCTGCTTTAGCAAACTTATCAAAATCCAAAATATTTAATCCTGGATTTCCTATAGTTTCTCCAAATAGTATCTTTGTATTATTTTTACAAGCATCAATAATCTCTTCATATTTGCAATCAGGGTTAACAAAGGTAACTTCTATTCCTAATTTTTTTAATGAAACTTTTAATAGATTAAAGGTTCCGCCATATATAGTGGATGCTGCAATTATATGATCTCCTGCCCTGCATATATTTAGAATAGCCAAGGTAGTTGCAGCTTGGCCTGAAGAAGCTGCTAAAGCCCCTACTCCACCTTCCAAAAGATTCATTTTATCTTCAAAAGCCGATACCGTAGGATTACTTATCCTAGAATACATATGCTGGTCGCTTTTTAAATCAAACAACTCAGCAACGTCGTCTGAATTGTAGTATTTGTAAGTTGTACTTTGAGTTATAGGCAAAACTCTTGGTTCTCCGGATTTTGGCTTGTAAGTACCTTGTACACAGTTGGTTTCAATTTGATAGTTTTTCATAGTTTAAACTCCTTTTCAATTTTTATTGATAAAAGAAAAATCGCTTCGATAAGAAGCGATTAGAATTTCATATTCCTCTTATCTTTCAGGATAATCCTGGGGGAATTAGCACCTTGCGTTTTACGTAGGTTGCCGAAGTTTCACAGGGCCCTTCCCTCAACTTCTCGTGATAAGACACGTAATTAAATTGTTGTTTAATATGATAAACCTTATATTTATGAATGTCAAGGTTAAATTTTTTGATATCTAAAAAATTACTGTTTTATCTCTTTATGGATGCAAGTTTAATTCCTAATGCCAAATAGATTAAACCCATTAACACCAATACTCCCAAGGAACGAATATAAATTTCTCCGTTAAATCCATAAGCTGCAGTGTGTGTTAAAACTTCCATTGCCCACTTATGGGGCATCAGGTTTGATAAGGTTAGAAGTATTTTGGAATTAATTATCTCAAGAGGCCACATAGTTCCCCCAAGCATGGCACCAGCTACAAGTATTATCGGAACTATAGATCCAAGCTGCTCGTAGTTTTTTACTAGGCCTGCTATTGTTAAACCTATGGAGGTAAATGTAAACACAAAGGCCGCATATATTCCTAATACTAGAATCACATTCATTCCCCAGTTGATATCAAATATATACCTTCCTGCTAAAACCATCAGTAGTATTTGTGAAAACCCTACTGCAAAGGTTGTAATCAAAAGACTTGTCATAATTTTCCATTTTGCTACTGGAGAAACAAGCTTTCTATACCAAGTCTGCTGTTGTTTTTCCTTTAATATATCTCCTGCTACAAATACTATGGTAAAAGTAGCGAAAAATAGTGTGAAGCCTACCAAATAATGTATTTTAGGATTGTACGCCCAATCAGATTCAACTTCAAATATTGATGTTTTTAAGGATATTGGATTTCTATGCTCCCAATGTTCTACACCCCTATCATATATTTTTTTTGCTTCATCATTTCCAAGCTGAACTCCTTCTTTCTCTAGTATTTTTACTGTAGCCAAAGCTGTGTTGTAATTTGTCTTTAGTTTAAAAATTTCACTTCTTATAGTATTTTGAAGTTGAAATACCTCTAAAGAGTCTTTGGATTTTATAAGTTCCAAATTAGTATTTTTATTTTTTATTATATCATTTCTGAATCCTTCTGGAATTATAAGACCGCCTACTACATTTCCTTTTTCTATTAACTCTTTTCCTTCTTCAAAATTTGCTAGTTTAAATTTCATAGATATACTTTTGTCTAATTCTTCAATAAATTGTTGTGATATATCACTTTTATCGTAATCTATAACCACTGCCGATGGCTTGTATTCTCCAGACATAGAGGAAGTAAATACAAATGTCAAAACAAGAGTCATACCAATCATAATAATTATCATCCACTTGTCATCTTTTAATAATTTTAGCCTAAGATTTAATAAATTCAGCATATGACTTCCTCCTTATAATTAAAACACTAATTATTAAAAACACCATTGTATTTATTGCAATCACTGCTATTTGTTCTGTAATATTTGATATTCCATATCCTTCTAAGGTTTTTATATAAGCTTTCAGTAGTGCACCATTTGGAGTATATCTACCTACTGCTCCAATAAATTGAGGCATAATCTCTAAAGGTATATAACTTCCCCCGAACAAAGCCAGGATTTGTACTACTCCACTTGAAAAAGCATCTGACACTTTATAATTATTAGTTCTTAAAGTTATCGCCGTAATCATTAATCCTAAAGAGGCCACCATTAATGATGATAAAATCGCTATAAGTATAATTTGTGGTAAATTTACCCAGTTAATTTTAAAAACTAATCTCGAGAAACCTATCATTACCGAAGATTGTATTAAAACCATTGTGAACATCATTAAAAACTTTCCTGTTAATATAAGGTTTAAGCCTTTTCCTGAACTTATTTGCCTCTGAAATGTATTGTTTCTTTTTTCATCTAAGATAAATTTACCACCATAACTTGAAACAAATAATACAAACATAGCAAGCATAGCTACGGTGTAGTATGCAAAACTACTTATATAGTTTTTTGAATCCAACCTTCTTTCTTCTATGTTAATTTCATCATTTTTGTATTCATTACTACTTAATATTTCAGGTATCTTATCCCCTATTTGTTGCGAATTAAGGTAGGGAGAAGCAGATTCAAAATATACGTTTTTAGAAATAATTATTGAAGACATTATGCTGTTAAAATTTTTCATTAATTCTCTTGTTATACTTCCGCTGTAATTCATATCTGGATGAGATATAACCTCTATTTCCAACTTATTTCTAAAGTTTGTAAAGGTATTTATATACATGTCGTACATATAGTTTTCCGGTAAAATAACTAAGGAAGAAATTTCTTTGTTTTCCAATTTTTTCAATCCTACCTTTTTGCTTACAACTTCATAGTTTAGGAAATTTTCAATTTCTTCATTACCAAGATAATCTTGGAAGAAAATTTTCTCAGGATTAAATTCTTCAAATTGATTTTCTCCACCTGCAAATTTCTCTATATCTACATCATATCTTCCAGCAAAATCAACCATAAACTCTATAAATTTATCTTCTTCAGTGTTTTTATCATACTCTTTAACTACTCCAATATTTAGTTTCCAATCACTTCCCACCTGAGCAAATGATCCAGATAAAGCAAAACTTAGTATCGTAGTAAGAACAATAGGCATAAGTATTATTGCAGCTAATGTTTTTTTATCTGATAAAAAAAGTTTTAAGTCTTTTAAAAATATATTTATCATCATAACCACCTAGTCCCTTAGTGCTCTACCTGTCAATGCAAGGAAAACAAATTCCAAATCAGGTTTTTTAATATCCATGGACATAAGGTGTCCTCCGTTTTTAGATACAGCTTCAAGTATTTCTGAATAATCTACGTTGTTTCCTTTTTTCTCCACTTCAATTTCTTTTTTTAAACAAGCAGCTTTATGAACATAGGATATTTTTTTAATCTCTTCTATCATTTTATCGTTGATGTTTTCTACTTGAAGAATTATCTTTTCTTCAGCAGAAACAGACTGAATAAGTTCTTCTTTTGTTCCTTGAGCAATTATTTTTCCTTCATCCATAATACATATTTTATCACAAAGATATTCTACTTCTTCCATATAATGACTTGTATAAATTATAGTACTTCCTTTTTTATTAATCTCTTTAACTGCATCTAGTATATGATTTCTAGATTGAGGATCTATTCCTACAGTAGGTTCGTCCAGGATAATGATCTCAGGGTTGTGCAGGAGAGCTGATCCTATGTTTAACCTTCTTTTCATACCACCAGAATATTCTTCTACCTTGTCCTTAAGTCTTTTGTCTATACCTATTATTTGAGATACTTCTTCTATTTTTTCTTTTAGCTTATCTCCCTTAAGTCCGTAGACTTTTCCCCAGAATTTAAGGTTGTCATATCCGGACAAACTTGGATACAGAGCTATTTCTTGAGGAACAAAGCCCAGTTCTTTTTGAATTTTTTTAGGTTCTTTTTCTATATCTAGGCCTTTGTATAATACACTTCCTTCATCTGCCTTTAGGAGTGTTGATATTATAGAAATAGTAGTAGATTTTCCGGCACCATTAGGACCCAGCAATCCTAAAATATCTCCTTTTTCAACTTTAAAGGATATATTATCAACTGCCTTTGTATTGTTGAAATATTTTTTCAAATTATTAATTTCTAACATTTTTACCACCTTTTAGTTCAAAAAATTTTGTATATCATCATTTATCTTGTCTATATCCATTATCTCTTCTTGATCAACCTCAGGTATTTTTATCTTTTGTTCTACTTCATTTTCCCAGTTTTCCACTTCCACATTTACTGATATTATTGAATTAGAACCTGGCTTAGGATCGTAGTCTTCAAGAGTAATGTCTATATATTCTTTTACAATGTAACCATCTATGTCTATATATGCTTTATTTTTAAAGGTTATTTTTTCGAATTTTTCAATAGCTTTTTCTATATTATCTATTATGTTAGCTATATCAATGTCATCATTTTCATTTTCTACTAATTTACCTAAACTTTTTTCTTCACTTCTTAATAAGGCAAAAATCTTTTTCAAGAAAAGCCTAGTCTGCTCTTCAGATGGTTGTATAGTATATAAATCTACTTTAACATCTCCATCCTTTGTTGTCATTATGTCTTTTTTTCCTTTTACTACATTTTCTTTTTGAAGAAGATTAAGCCATTCTTCCTTAATTTTAGAAGTTAAAGCTTCTAGTTCTTCCAAATCTTTCATATTATCGTCAAATCCTAAGTCTTCTTCTTTTAATTGTATATATCTCCCTATCATAGGTACATATATAAGACTTTGTTCCTCAGATGAAAATATTGTTAAGTCGTAACCTAATCCCCTATATTTAATATATACCTTACTTTCATCCTGGCTCTCATTGAAGGATGATGTCACTTCCACCTGTATGTTTTTTAGGTAATTCAATTCTTCTAATATTTCCTGGGAAATATTTTCTTCATTAAACTCATTTTCAATTTTAATTGCTATCCTTTCTTTTCCAAATTTTCTGCTCTCAGTTTTTTCTACAGCTTCTTTATAGTTTTGGAGGTAGTCCTGACTGCATCCAAATAGAGCTACTGTAGTTAAGAACATTAATAATACTGCTGTAATTTTTTTCATTTTTATCACCTCGCCCTTATTATACATACTTCCTCTAAAATGGCTATATACCTATGGTCATTTATACCTATGACTTTTTGCATATTGTTTGATTCTTAGTAAAATGATATAATTTTTGTAATAAATAAAGGATTGGTGACTAAATGGAAGAATTTAAAGAATGGCTATCATATAGAAAAAATTTAGTAAATAAAGATTTGAAAATTTTTCTAAAAAAGAAAAATAATCACCAGGAAATAATATATGATGCAATGAATTATAGCGTTTTTGCTGGTGGAAAAAGAATTAGACCAATATTGACTTTGGCTTCCTACGAAATTTTTGACAACAACATAAATATTCCTATACCTTTTGCTTGTGCTGTAGAAATGATTCACACATATTCTTTAATACACGATGACCTTCCTTCAATGGATAACGATGATTTCAGGAGGGGAAAACCATCATGTCACAAAAAATTCGGTGAAGATATTGCTGTATTAGCCGGAGATGCTCTCTTAAATAAAGCTTTCGAAACTATTTTTGATATAAGTTCAACCTCTTCTTCTGATTTAGAAAAGGTATTTCAAGCTGGTAAATTTTTGTCTTTTGCCAGCGGTTCAGAAGGTATGATTGGGGGACAGGTTGTAGACCTTCATCATAAGGAAAATAATCTTAAAGTCCTCAAATATATGCATATGCATAAAACTGGAGCTTTAATTAATGCTTCTTGTAAGATAGGCGGTGTTTTAGGAGGAGCTGATCCTAAAGAATTCTTATGTTTAGATAATTTTAGTGAAAATCTAGGTTTAGCCTTCCAGGTTAAAGATGATATATTAGATGTAGAAGGCGAAAATAAAGAAATAGGTAAACCTAGGGGAAGTGATGTTGAAAATAAAAAGTTAACTTATGTAAGCTTATTAGGAATTGAAAAAGCCAAAAAACTGGAAAAAGAACTAACTGAAAAATCAATAAGTTCTTTAGATATTTTTGGCAGGAAGGGAAATTATCTTAAAAAATTAGCTCTCAGCCTTTTACATAGAAATAATTAACTTATTTTGTTTTTAAGTGAATAAACTGCAAGTTGTGTCCTATCTCTTAATTTTAATTTATTAAATATGTTTGTTATGTGATTTTTGACTGTACCTTCGCTGAGGTACAGTTCTTTTGATATTTCTTTATTATTTTTCCCCTGTGCTATTAATTTACATATCTCTTTTTCTCTTTTTGTTAAACCACTAATTTTTTCCTTTTCTTCCTCATTAATTTTAGGTTCTGCCTTTTCATCTTTTAAGTTATCATAGGCTTTTTTTAGTTCTTCATATACTAGTTCAGTGTTTTCTTTTTCTTTTTGAATATTTTTTATTAGGTACATAATTATTACTATAAAAAATGTAAGAAGAATAAAGAATATTGATTCTCCAATTTTAGAATAACTTCTAGAAAGAAAAATTTGATTCACAAACTTATAATTTGATAGTATAAACAAGGTTGTTCCAAGGTATATAAATTCTTTTGTTCTTAATAAGTAAGCTCCTTCTATTAGTGTAAGTATATAAAGTATATGGATAGGATAATTAACAATATATCTTGATAAAGTTTCCAGTATAAATATAATTATTATCTCTATAATAAAGCTAATAATCATATGGGTATTTCTTCTTTTAAGAAAGCCTCTTATACTGGTTGTAAAAAGATAGCCTATTCCTATACCTATCAATATATATAATCTTTCTCCTAAAGCTTTTTCGAAATTTAGTGCTAATATAAGTATTAATATAGAAGCTGCTAATTTAATTGTAATCCCTTTTTTATAATTCATTTTCTATATTTCCTCCAGGTAAAGATATTTTCAAGTTATAATTTTTCATTATATTATTCTATATCATACTTTTGTTTTTTTCTAACTATAGTAGAAACATCTACTTTCAATCTATCTGCTGCTTCTTTTAGTGTCTCGGTTTCTCTTAATGTTTGCTCAATTATTTTCTTTTCATGAATTTTCATTTGTTCTTTTAGGGGAAGTTTACTTTTGCTTTTTTGAAAAAGCTCAGTCATTTCATCTTGAAGAGGTTCTTGAATTACCTGTTCTCTAAAAAGCTCTTCGGAAATTGTAACATCCTCTGATATTAGTACCAATCTTTCTATTATATTTTTAAGTTCCCTTATATTTCCCGGCCATTTGTACATCAAGAAACTTTCCATACATTCTGGTGAAAAATAACAATTTCTTCTATGTTTACTATTATAATAATCTAAGAAATTTGATGCAAGGGGGAGTATATCTTCTTTTCTTTCTCTTAAAGGAGGTATGTATAAAGTTACTACGTTCAGCCTGTAATATAAATCAGCTCTAAACTTCTTTTCTTTTACTAATTGTTGGAGGTTTGAGTTTGTTGCTGCTATTACTCGAGCTTTAAACTGCATAGGCCTACTTCCACCTATTCTGTAAAATTTCCTGTCATTTAAGGCATTTAGAAGTTTAACCTGTAGAGTATAGGGCATGTCTCCTATTTCGTCAAGAAATATTGTACCCTCTCCTGCTTCTTCAAAAAGACCTTTTTTCCCACCTCTTTGGGCTCCAGTAAAAGCTCCTTCTTCATAACCAAACAATTCTGATTCTATCAAATGTTCTGGGATAGCACCACAGTTAATTTTTATAAGATTACCTCTGTCTTTTCTAGGGCTTTGGGTATGGATATAAGTTGTAAGAAAGTCTTTCCCAACTCCTGTTTCTCCAAGTATCAATATACTGCTGTCTACTTCTACTATTTTATCTGCTTTTTCATAAAGGGCTTTCATTTTAGAATTTTTAGTTACTATAACTTCTCTTTCAGAAGCCTTAGTTCCCAGTTCTTCCATTTTTTTGGGGGCAATATAAGTAAGATGCCAATTTTCTTCATACTACCTTTGAATCAACAGAATTCCAACGATAAGCATAAGAATTCCTGCTACCCGATGAGCCGAAATGGGATGCATGGCCACATTGAAAAATCCATAGTGATCAATTACCGAAGCAACAATGAGCTGCCCCCC